>CANCVE010000091.1 GCA_947381435.1 Chitinophagaceae bacterium | reverse complement strand
ATTTGGGAAAAGATGTGCTGTCCGACAAAAGTGCTACTTTTATTCATGTTGTTTAAAATTCTGTGGTAAGAACAAATAAACAACAAAGGGAGCCTAATAGCTCCCTTAACTTTTTATAATCTTATATTTTTTGTCGGACAATAGTGATTAATTTCTATTCCTTCACAAAACCCACTCCATTCACTTTGCCATCTGTAGTTTGAACTCGTAAATGATAGATACCTGTTGGCAAACCACCCACAGAAAGCTTAGGATTAGTAGCATCTTTTAATATTTGTGTCTTAATTATCCTGCCCAGATTATCAACCACTTGTACAGAAACAATATGATTTCCTCTGATAGTTACAGAACTCTTTGCAGGATTAGGATAAATTGACAATTGATAATTATTAATTGTCAATTGAACTGAAACTGTCTTGCTATAAGTAAAGCTTCCATCCTTATCTGCACTCTTTAGTCTGTAGTACAAAACCCCATTTAGGGGGTAGGGGGTTGGGTTGTTATCTGTAAACTGATACTCATTAGCACCACTGCCTATTGCTTTTACTGTTCCTATGTCTGTAAAGGAACTTCCATCTAGGCTATGTTGAATAATGAAGTTGGAGGTGTTAAGTTCGGTGGCTGTGTGCCATTTTAAGTTTATATTCTCTTTTTCTCTAAAAGCACCAAACGAGATATATGATAAAGGAGTTATTGATGAAGGAATTATTTTACTCACTGAATTTGTTCCTGCGTTAACTGTATAAATATTTCCTAATTTATCCATAACAATTCCTTTTGAATCTGCAAGTGAATCTAGGATAGCCCATGATTCAATAACAGAGCCAGCAGAATCTGTTTTATTTACCGACCAATAATCATGATCATTACTATTTGTTGTATATATATTACCTGATTTATCTACAATTATTGACTTAGGTACACTTGCAGAAAAAGATGCCAAATATCGGGTTGTTCCGTCTGAAATTAACTTGCTAATCATCGAAGGAGAAGCAGTATAATACGCATTCCCATTTAGATCAACAGCAATATCATTTATAGAAAATCTAAAAAAATTCTTCCCCCATGGCGTTGTAACAATACCAAAGGCACTTATTTTACTAACTGACTCATTAGCGTTACTAGCTGCATATACATTGCCCGATACATCAGTAATTATTACTGTAGGTCCAGATGTGTTATCTACCTGAGCCCAGTTTTGTGTAACAATTCCAGTAGAAGTAATTTTAGTAATAATATTCCAATAAGTACAAGCTGTAAATACATTTCCTGATACATCACTTGTAATGGCGTTAGGGGCATATTTTAAAGTTGCCCACTTTGGTGTAAAACTACCTGAAGATGAAATTTTGCTAATTGTACTATCTCCGAGATTAGAAATGTAAATGTTTCCTGATTTATCTATGGTCATTCCATTAGAACCAGTTTTTTTTGAAAGTGTAATCCATGCTTGAGTCACATTACCCGAAGGAGTTATTTTACTAATTGTGTTATTACCTTTATTGAGTGTAAAAATATTTCCTGTAGTATCTACAACAATTGCAGATGGAACCGAACTTGGGTATCCAATATTTGCCCAGGATTTAGTTACAAAGCCAGAGGAGGAAATATTGCCAATAGTCTGATCATTATTCAATGTGAATATATCCCCATTCATATCTGAAACTATATCATTAATTCCTCCTGACATTGATGCCCATACTTGTGTAACTATTCCGCTAGAGGATACTTTACCAATAGTCGTATTTGAGCTATAATCAGTCCGAGCGGTAAAAATGTTACCAGAATTGTCGATTATAATTCTGAATACAGTTCTACCTATATCCCAGCTGTTTAGGAGTTCACCTGATGATGAGTTTTTAACAGTCCAAGCACCACTAGCATAGTAAGAATTTCCTGAATTATCAATTGCAACGTCAGTAGAGCCTTCTGCACCAGCACCACTATACACCAATTGATTAGTAGTTGTTGTTAATCCATTTACTGTTACCATGTCTAAACCAACAGGTGATGGGATGTAAAATATATTTCCTGAACCATTCACTGCAAAATTTCTATAGATATTTACATTCTTAGCGTAGGATCTAGTAATAATACCCGATTGTGTTATTTTACTGATAGAAGTATTCCCGTGGTTTGCAGTATAAACATTACCAAATGTATCGAGTTTAATATCTGTGGGCTTTGCTTTGATTGACAATATTGCCCAGTTATTAGATACTGTTCCTGACGAAGTTATTCTGCTTACAGTACTATTGCCGTTATTGGCAGTATAAATATTTCCAGACTTATCTATTGCTAATGCAATTGGATTTGCATTTGAGTCAAGCGAGGCCCAAACCTGTGTTACTATTCCGGCAGAAGTTATTTTACAAATAGTGCTATTAATAAAGTCAGCAGTATAAATATTACCTTGTTTGTCTATCGTCATTGCGTTATAACTAGGAGAGGTTATAAGTTTAGCCCATGTTTTAATAACTGTTTGTGAAAAGCAATTTGAGCAAAGTAATATAGCTGTAACAACAGCTAATGTATTCTTTAGTATTTTCTTCATGTAGATTAAAGTTTAAATTCAATTATAATTTATTACCACTAAAACAATGATTATATATGTCTTTCTTATCATTTATGTCAAACAATGTAACCCCATTACTGTCAACTAACTCCACTTTAAAATCAGGTTTTGTAAATGGCTTGGTAATTAATCTATCATAGCCTATTAAGCTACCGATATATTTCTCTAATTCTTGAATACTAAACTTATTGTAATCAACAACAGTAAAGTAAGTAATACAAAAATGTTCTAGCATCCAGTCTAGTTGTTTTTTAATAGTTGTATCTGTTGTAAATTGATACATTCTATGTATTCCTTCAGGAAAATGTAATAAATCAGGAAATTGAGGATTAGGTAAACTAGCACCTTCTCTACTAGTCAGTTTTGCTTCTTTTGAAACTCCTTGATATTGTTTGATAACTTTCCCAATAGGGGTATTGTTTTTACTAGCGGAAACAATATCAAAAACAGACAGGTTTCCACCCATTAATGAACCAAAGTGTTCCTGTGTTCTTTGGTACATACATCCATTTGCTTTTTCAACTTTACCTACATAATAAGGAAAAAATAAGTTGACTGTAGAAGGTATGGTGTAAGGTGTTTTTTCAAGCGAAAATCCCCACACATATACACCTGGGCCACCGCATCCTTTTCTGTACTTAGTCGCATTGGATTGAAAATCTTTTAATGTTTTAAAACATTCTTGTTTTACTTGTATTGTGTTCATAAAAACATTTTTCTCCTCTTTATTTCCTTCCAAAAGTATACTCCTGCCGCCACTTTATCTGATACATTTTGTTCATTTAGTTCACTTCGTTCACTTGCATTTATGGTATTAAATGTGGTTACTTTTGTAAGTTTTTATAAAGCAGATATATGATTCCAGACACCATCATTGAGATGATAGAAAACAGGTATGGGCAGCGGATAAAGTACAGTAAGGACTGCATAAACCTGTCGGCAAACATAGGGCGAGTATGTGGGCAGCACGTTAGTTCTACTACCCTTAAAAGATTGTTTGGCTTTGCTAAAAGTGTACAACAACCCAGAATGCAAACTTTGGATATTTTAGCTTTATTTGTTGGGTATCAGGACTGGCATTGCTTGTTGGCAGCAATAGAAACTGCTAATGGTGTTGTAGAGAATAACATCAACATATCGCCCACTTTCGACACCCAAAAAACAAACCTCTTACACCATCAAGTGGCTTTGGCACTCGGCACAAACGCTATCAACAAAACTGCTGTTATTGCACTCTGCAAAGACTACGGTAGCAACCCGCAGATTTTCCCTTTTATCATTAACCTAATAACTATTGCTGCCAATCAAAAAGATGTAAAGTTTCTGCAGTCTATTTACGATCTTCCTGTAATATTTGATGAAACAATTCATAACAGATATGACTTTTATTATGTAGGTCAAACACTTGGTTTGGTTTTTAGGCAACATAAGGATCTATTTGTAGAAACAAAAGCCCAACTTGCTTCCCACAAAAAGGCGCAGCAATATTTTGTAGAATGGTTTGTAGATGAAGATTATCTAGAAGGCTACTATGGCGAATTGCTAGATGAATACCACAAACACCGTTATGATACTACCGAAGAGCTATTGTTTTATTACTGCCTAAAATACAATCAGGCACTCAATAGTACCGCTCCAGATGATTGCAAAGAATGGTATAATAAAATTAAAACACTAAAACTTTCTAACGATGTGTATTGCATTCCCGCTGGGCGTTATGTAGGCATTTGTCTTGCCGAAGAACCAAAACATAGCTATAGTGTGCTTTCTCCTTACTATTCTACTATCCATCAGTTTGTGTTTTCAAAATCTTACTCTCTGGCATTGCCATTTATGTTCTACCTATGTAGGACATTGTATAGAGGCAAGCGTACAGATTGGCTAGTAGGCCTCATTAACGACTATGAACAACATTTTAAAAAGATATACCACAACACCGTTGGGCATTGGGAACTGAAAGTAGAAAACCAATTGCTCATTTATATCTCCTTTGTCCATGCGATGTCAGGAAACACGCGGAAAGCTAAGGATTACTTTAATTCAATAGACACTAATTTGTTTGAACCATTTATTTATAACCAAGTTTCAAGGGATTATAAAGAGGTGGGGAAGCTAATGTAAAAAAGTAATTAGTGGGCTAATACTGAGTATATTATAGAGCTGATAATAAGCAAAATGCCCATCCATTCTTTTAGTGTAGGCTTTTCAGCATGAAACAGAAACGCAGCTAAAATGGTTACAGGAAAGCAGACCATACTAAAAATATTCACTTCCACAATGGTTAAATGGGCAATGGCAGTATTAATAAACAACGAACCACAAACCAGTAAGCTTCCTGCCACATAAAAATGAGGGGTTGCCGTTAATGCTTCTTTTAGTCTTTTAAAAGGTGTATATCCATTCTTAAACAATAAAAAAACAGATACCATCCACACCACCAATTCAATAATTACCCCAAGCGATAATGCGCCCATCCATTGTAAGGGTATCTTAAAAAGCGTATAGCCTATACCCCAAAAGAAGGCGGCAAGAAGTGGGAGTATTACAGACCGAATATTGAACGATACTCCTTTAGTGGTGTCATGGCTTTTTAGCGCAATCAATAATATACCTATTGCCCCAATGAGTAAACTTATGAAGTGCTTGAACAAAAAAGCTTCACCAAAAAATACTAAAGCTGTTAGAATGCCAAATACATTGATGGAAGAAAGCGATACGGCTACTGCCACAATACGATAACGCAATGAGGGTACAAAACAAACTAATCCCATACTACAAACTATACACACCAATATGGTTTGTAGCCAATTAGTGCCAAAAGTTATTTGATTGCTAACATACACAAGGGATGACAGATCACCTGTGTATTGTAAGCAAAGCCAAAGTGCCGATAGTAAAATTACGCCAATAAACCCACGGTAAAATATAGCTTCCTCGTAGGAGAAACCTGCCTTTTCTATCTTACGCCAGTAGGCATTGCTGATACCAAAACAAGTGGCACTAATTAAAGGGTAGATAAAAGAAGTCATAGACATTTAACTGATGCAAACATAAATATTGTAAGATGCCAAATAATAAAAAGGTCAAAAACCTTTGGTCTTTCAACCTCCAATTTTGAACCTCCTTCCATTTGTAAAACACAATTTCTATCATAAAATGCCTAAAACTATTGCAAGACAGCAAAATTTCATTTCAAGACACGCTTATTCCACTTTAACACCCGATTTTACCATTTTAAGACGCAATAATTCTACTTGAAGAGGCGATAATTACTATTTGAGATTGAATACTTCTACTTGAAGACACGATAATCTTACTTCAAGACGCAATACTTCTACTTCAAGATGCAACAATCTTACTTCAAGCATCAATATTTTTCAAAAAGTATATCAAGGAGAAAAATGAACATATAAAGCGATTAAAAGCCGGTTTAATAAGTGTTTATAATTAGAAAAACAAGATGCAACAGTTTCAATCTTATTGTACCCATCTAGCCCATGAATGTAATGGGTTGACTTTTCAATAGACCCCTACATTCATGGGCTAGTTGAGTACATGCAGCTAGCAGGCAACTTTTCTTTACTTTAGCCCAAAACAAGTTTATGCACTGCAAAATACTTCTACCTATACTCTTATGTTTTTTCGTTGTATTCGCAAAAGCACAGCAGCAGCCCGTAATAACTCTGCTCGATAGCTCTACCAAAACCAGCATCAGGGGATTGAGTGTGGTAAATGACAAAATAGTTTGGTGTAGTGGCACCAACGGGATGGTGGCAAAAAGCCTTGATGGCGGCAAAACCTTTAAATGGACAGCCATCTCCGGTTACCAAAAACGCGACTTTAGAGATATAGAAGCTTTTGATAAGAACAAAGCACTCATTATGGCCATTGATGAACCCGCAGTAATATTAAAGACTGTTGACGGTGGCACGACTTGGAAAAAAGTATTTGAAGACACTACTAAAGGGATGTTCTTGGATGCGATGAACTTTTTGAATGATAAGGAAGGCGTGGTGGTGGGAGACCCCATTGATGGTAAAATATTCTTTGCCCACACCAACGATGGCGGTAACACTTGGACAAAGGAACTATCAACTAAAGCAGAGAAAGGAGAGGCCTTTTTTGCTGCTAGTGGTAGTAATATAAAAATGAAAGAGGGTAAAAAAGGCCAAAAAGTTGAGCTAATCTTTGTTTCTGGCGGTGCAAAATCGAAGTTTTATAGTAATAGCTTTCCCGAAGGCATATCGTTGCCAATGGTGCAAGGAAAAGAAAGTACGGGTGCCAATGCGATTGACATTTGGGAGGACAAAGCGGTAATTGTAGGTGGAGATTTTAGCAGCGATAGCACCTCTACAAATAACTGTTTATTGGTAAATTTTACTGATGAAAACAGTTTCTCTCAACCAATAACACCTCCGCATGGATATAAAAGTTCAGTTGTTTATATTGATAAAAACACGCTTATTGTTTGTGGCACTAGTGGCGTAGATATTTCCTATGATGGAGGATTAAACTGGCAATTGGTCTCAAAACAAAGCTACCATGTAGTGCAAAAAGCAAAACACGGTAGCAGAATATTCTTGGCTGGAAGCAGAGGCAAAATAGCAGTTTTGTCTAGAAACTAACAAGCTTTTCATTGGCCATTGCATCCCAAAATGCTTGAGGTATTTCTTTAGTTACCATTTCAATATTAGATTTTACCTTATCTGGATGCGATGTACTCAATGCTACACTTACAACACCCGGTATGTGAAAACCAAAGTTGAAGCAAGCTTCGGCAGGTGTAATATCAAACGACTTACAAATGGCAAAGAACCTCTCACGCCAATCGTACAATGCCTCTCCTTCCTCTGATGTCTTGTCTATATATCGGTAGTTATAATGATCGCCACCTATTAAGAATCCCCCATTAAACACAGCCGAGTTAATAACCGAAACGTCTTTCTGGTGCAATTCCTCAATAAAAGTCATTAATTCTTTTGGGTGGCTATGAAGTGTAAGACTGTTGGCAATCATTACCCAATCTAAATCCACATCTTTAGCTACACGTTGAATTACCCGCCATTGCTTCGATCCAACACCAATAGAATTTACTTTGCCTTGTTCTTTAAGTTCACTCAAAGCCCTATAAGCCCCCAATATATCATCATACAATTTATCTTCCTCTTCTTTTGAAGTGGCAGTTGCCAAATATTCATCAGGGTCATGCACAGAACCCATTTGAGAAGTATAGTCTCCTAACAATTCATTGCCTTGTTCAAAGCAATCGAGTATGCCTTGGTAACTTATTCGTTGTACGGCATCATGGTTGATGTTTACCCAAACCCCTTTCTCAAATGTAGGTTCAGGTGTAGTTAATGGCACCTGATACCAAGCTAGTTTGTTACTGATAAGTACTTCATCTGGCTTTACATTAAGCTCTTTTAGGCATTTACCTAACACCTCTAAAGATAAGCCAGCGCCATATTTACCTGCACTATCAAACATAGGAATTCCCCTTGCATGGGTAATGCATTCTTTTACAATTGCCAGCTTTAACTCATAAGGAGTTTCATGATAAATATTTCCCAATCCACTTGTTCCAAAGATTACGGGAGGAAGCTCAATTTTATTCATTTGAAAAAGTTATACGTTTTAAGTTATACGTCGTATGTGCTTTGTTGTATGTTTTAAGTTAGAATTAGAGAGTTGAAAGTCTAGTGTTATAAGTTTAAAGTAGATAAAAAGAATTTTAACATCTTTGCCGTACTCCTACTTACCTATCTCCTATCTCCTATCTCCTATTTCCTCTTTGCCTATCCCCTACAGATTATAAAAACTGGAAGCATTCTGATTAAAGAATTGATTCTTCTCAGTTAATGAAAAATTAGCAAAATAATCCTCCACAATGCCAATCATTTGTCCATACGATGCAGCTACTTCGCAAACTGGCCAGTCTGACCCAAATAGTAATCGCTTCATTCCAAAAGCCTCAACTACTACATCGAGGTAAGGAGTGAAATGAGCAGGCTGCCATTTTTTATAATCGGCTTCTGTAACCATGCCACTTACTTTGCAATAAACATTTTCGTGTTCAGATAAGGCTTTCATACCTTTTGCCCATCCTTCAATTTCACCAGCTTTTATGTAGGGCTTCGCAATGTGATCTATCACAAAAGGCTGATTAGGAAACTGTTTAACTAATTGCAAAGCAGCTTCTAAATGATGAGGAAAAATGAGAATATCGTAGGTAAAGTTGTACGCATTCAATGCCGCAATACCTTTTAGGAAGGAAGGCTGCAACATAAAAGATGGGTCTTCGCCTTGCAAAATATGACGAAAGCCTTTTATGTTTTTAAACTGAGCGTAATATGCCAAACGCTCATCAATATTGTTTGCCCTTAAATCTACCCAACCAACTACACCTTTTATTAAATCATATTCCTCTGCCAAGCCCAACAAAAAGTTAGTTTCAGCCTCCGTTTGATCTGCTTGCACGGCAACAGTACCTATTACACCATTACTTTTGATGATTGGTTCAAGGTCTGCAGGAAGAAAACTCTTTCTAATAACAGCCATTTCATCATCAATCCAACTATGTTTTACGGGTTCGTAATGCCAAAAGTGTTGGTGGGAATCGATACAACCAATATTTGCTATACTCATTGCAGGAGTTATTTATCGTTCAAGGAAAATATTTGATCTAATAGCATCCATTTCTCGCCATTCTTAGCAAAGGGCAATGATTGTTGAAATTTCCACATCAATTGTTCCCATTCTTGCACTTTAGGATTAGCTGCATCCATAGCAGCTTTTCTTTCAAACGAAAAAGTTTCATCTACTTCCATTATCATATACAAGCGGTTACCAATTCGGAATATTTCCATGTTGGTAATGCCAGCATCCCAAATACTTTTCTTTATTTCTGGCCAAGCATTTTCAGCTTTGTGCCATACTTCATATTCTGCTATCAATGCTTCATCATCCACTAAATCGCAAGCCAAGCAATATTTTTTCATATAATATATCTTTTATTCTTCTACATTTTTCACTTTATAACCTTTCAATCCAAACAACATGATTACCAAGAATGAAACCAATGGAACAATATAACCAAGTTGAATATTGCCTGCAGCTTCACCAATTGATGCAAAAAATCTTGGTAGAATCGCACCACCCACAATCGACATAATAATTAAACTACTACCATATTCTGTATCTCCACCTAGTTCTTTAATTCCTAAAGAAAAAATAGTAGGGAACATGATTGACATGAAGAAACAAATAGCAATAACTGTATAAACTGTTATCATTCCGTGGGCAGACATTGCAACTATGCAAAGGGCAACGTTAATGGTTGCATAAATGGCTAGTAAACGTTCTGGCGTTATAAACTTCATTAAAAATGTACCAATAAATCGCCCAATCAAAAATGCTAAACCACATGCACCCAAAAAGTCAGCGGCTTTTACTTCTGTTATACCAGCAGACTTAGTTGCGTAAAGAATAAAGAGACTGAATACAGAAACTTGGGCTCCTACATAGAAAAACTGTGAGGCAACACCCCAAGATAAATGGCTGTGCTTTAAAGCATGAAAAATGCTTTGGCTAGCAGCTTTTGTTGAGCTATTCTGAATTTTAGGTAGCTTAGTAAAAGCAAATACAATTGCAATAATTACTAATATTGTTCCTAAGATAAAGTAAGGCGGTATAACAGTTTCAGCTTCTTTAGCCAATGCCTGCAAACGGTCAGCGGCGGTCATTGCGCTTAACTCAAGATCGGAATATCCTTTAGTTAATATTATTCTCGCACCAATTATTGGGGCTAATGAACAAGCTAATCCATTGAATGATTGTGCAAAGTTTAGCCTTTGGGTTGATGTGGCAGGGTCTCCAAGCAATGATGCATAAGGATTGGCAGCAGTTTCTAAAATGGTTAACCCGCAAGCGATGATAAATAAAGCAATCAAAAAGAAATTGTATTGCTGAGTTTTAGCTGCCGGAATAAACAGGAAGGAGCCAAATGCAAAAATGAGTAGTCCAATAATAATTCCTGTTTTGTACCCATACTTCTTCATAATAAACCCAGCAGGAATTGCCATTACAAAATAAGCAAAGAACACTGCCGTATCCACCAAAGTAGATTGAACGGTGGTAAGCGTGAAAGATTTTTTTAAATGTGGGATTAAAATAGGGTCGAGGTTATGAGCAAACCCCCACAGAAAAAACAAGGAGGTAATAAGGATAAAAGGAAATAAATAATTACCCTTTTCAGTAGATACACTACTAGACATTTGAGAAGCATTCTGAGGCAGCGCCATCGTTTTTTAGTTTGATGTTAGTAAAAAAAAGTCCGTTTTCGCAATTTCGCGGCTAAAATAATGATAAAAACTACATTTCACCTATTTATTAAGTAAGAGTTTAAATGTTTTATCACACAAAGTTTATTTGATACTAATTTTCACTCAGTTGAAGCAGTTCTATTGGCTTACATCCATAAATCCAAAAAGACCTGAGAAGTTGTTATGTAGGGTATTAACTCAAGTTATGAGAGGTGTATAAATGATTTTCGCAATGACCTAAAACCTGAAAAGGGTCAAAGCATTTTAGGGTTATTCCCGCATCTATTGAAGCGAAAATTATTTACACAACCCTTTACGTAGCTTTATAATTTAAATTGAATTGAACTATTTATCAATATCGGTATACTATTATAACCCCTAGTATCATGAAATCTATTGTTTAATAGATTTTGTACTTCACAATTTAAAGAGACGTCTTTAGTTATATTTATAGTACAATTCATGTTTAGTAGAAAATACCCATTCATTTTAGTATCGTCAGACGCAATTGATACATCATAATAATTATTTACATACTTTAAACCTAAACTTAAGTGATTTCTATTCTTTGTTTCATATTTTATTTTCAGGTTTATATTGCTTTCAGGTACTCTTAGTAGGTAATTGTATTGCGTTGTATCTAGGAAACTTTGTCTACTTATTGTAGTTTCATTACCTGTTATGAAGCTATAGTTTAATTGTATAAATAGGTGCCGTTTTATCGGCAACAAACCTTCGTATTCTATTCCCCATAAATTGAAACTATTGCAGTTTGAATAAATGTTAATATTACCAGCATAATCTATTCCATTAGTTAAATTATTTTTAAATACCATCAATTTATTTTCCCATCTGTTTCTTTTATAGACAAGACCAATTTGATAATTTATTGCCTGTTCAGAAACTAATGATTTGTTTCCAATTAAACTATCCTTTGCAGTATAAATGGTGGGCGTTGTATATCCTGTATTAATGTTTGCTGTAATTTTAATTGCCTCACTTACTTTATACGAATTTGAAATATAATAGCAGTAATCTGATTTTTCTTCATTATAATTGTTTATTCTACAACCAACTGATGCAGTAAACCTGCCACCCATACCAAAATATCTAAGCATAGAATATGCCCCATATTGTAAAGTGTTTGGGTATCTATTTTCAATGGTACCAAATGTAACATCTGTAAAGAAATCCTTAAACTTGTTGTGTCTATATTCAATACCTCCTGAAAGAGAAAGTTTTTTATTAAAGGATTTTTTAACTGCAAAACTTATTAATTGAGCAAAACCATTCATTTTTTCAGAATTTATATCAACATCATAATATGCCCTAGTTACATCACTATACTTATAATTTCCAGTAATAGATAGGCTGTTTTTTAAATAGTTAAATCCTATTCCACCGTTTAAAAATGAATTTTTGTAATAGTAATTCTTAGCATCTGTAAAATCATCTGCATCTGTATCGGCTTTATATTTACTGTACAAAAGGTAACTATACACTTTTAGATTTTTGTTTGCTTGATATTCCAGATTAGTATTTATAACTCTTCTATTAAAACCATCATTATCGAAATTTAACTTTCCAGTAGTATCATGAGCATCCGAGAATCCTTTAGTTTCATAACCTGAATAGTTTATTTGGTAATTGAACTTTTTTAAGGAACCATATAGTTGAATGTTTTTATAATGGGTGTTTCTATTCCCCAAGCCCATTTCTCCAATTAAATTAATTTTGTTTAATATTTCTCTTTTTATTGTAATTATGTTTATCACACCTGCAACTGCCCCACTTCCATGTTCTGTAGAATGACAACCATGGGTTATTATAATTCTTTCTATAATACTTAAAGGGATAAAGTTTAGATCAAAGTAATTATCTGCTATACTTGCAGGATCCAGAACTGGTAGACCATCTATTTCAATTAAAGCCTTTCCACCTACATATCCATCCATATAAATATTTATAAAACTTCCCATTGGTTGGTAAGCACCATTTACTACAATTCCTGCCTGCTCATTTAGTAACCTAGCTAGAGTCTTTGAATGGCTGTTTTCTATATCTTGATGGCTAATTATAGTTTGTATGCGCTCAGAAAAATTATTTAATGAATCGTCCGTTAATGTACTATCACTTTGAGAGTATGAAAATAAACTGGTTAGAAGTAAAAAACAAGTTAGAAAGCTTTTGTTCATTTATTTGACTGCATATTTTATATTGAAAAACATTTAATTTCTATCTGAATCTTTTTGGTAGTCTATAGATATAACAATTTGGGTATAAAAAAACGTCCTTCGGAGTTTAATTCTGAAGGACGTTTTATCTAAATATAAATAGAGTGTTTTTTAAATCTTCACTGACTTAGGTGTATGAATTACAAAAACTCTAGCAATATTAAATCCAAAACGAACTGCATCCACATTCCATTTTCCAGTAGTTTCATTAATGAAAGAACGGTCATTCATATCGGCAGAATTTGAGAAATGAAATTGGAATACGTGCCCGCCTGTTTCAATATCAAAGCCAACAGATAAACTATTAACTGGGTTTAAACCACCTACTTTAAAGTCATCCGGTCTATTCAATCTATAATAATATTCCGCTGTAAGGTTTACACGTTTTGTAAGGCGCAATCTACCACCAAATCCTATAGAATAGAAATCATTAGGTATTGTTGACTTTTCAACAGAATTATAATGTACTACTGTTGGTACAACTTGCAATGAAACATAATCATTAAACTTACGGGCAATGATTAGTTGCAATGAAGAATTGATACGATCAGAATAATTATTTAATGAATTATCTTTTTGGGTTCTCCAAAATAGGCCTCCTGAAAGTGAAGCGGAAATAGGCATTTTTACTTTTCCAGTAGATTGACGAAGGAACTTATATTTTGCAAAACCATCTAGTAATCCTCCATTTGTTCTTCCAAATCCTACCATTAGGTCGCGAGTAATTCCATAGTCTGCTCCCATCCTCATATTTGCACCGTCAAGTCCCCACAAAGCTTTGGCTCCAACATTAATTGGTGTAAAACGGTGAGATATTTTTACGTCTAACACGCCTGCACCTACATTTTCAATAGACTGACCATTAATCATTCTAGTTGTCTTAAAGATGGCCGTGGTGTAATCTGTTTGGTTTTGTTTATCTTTTTTATCTTGCTCATCAAGACTTTTAAATAAGTCAACATCTTGAGCCGTTGCTATTTTACAAGTACAAACAAGTGCTAGCAGAATGGCAAATGCGTAATTTTTTGAAGTTATTTTCATGAAATTAATTTAGAAATAATAATTAGAATTTATTCGTATTTACAAACTACCGTTGTTTTTGCATTATCTGATATTTGTGTACCAATATAACTACCGTGAATAAATTCCTTTAATGGAATATTTAATGTTGCTTTGATGGTAGGTTTACCTTTTTCTATTGTGATAGTTCCTGGTACAGTAATTTCCTTGCTTTTACCATCAATAGTTAATGTACCCTTTGCAGTAGCATCGTAAGTGCCATCTTTTGCAAAGTTTACTGCGCTGATATTAGTTATAAACCCTTTGAAATCTGCTTTAGGAAATTTGCTGCTTTCCATGTAGTTTTCATTAAAGTGGTCTTCCATTAAGCCATTGGCAAACTTAAATCCTTTAATTAGTACACTAAATACAATCTGACCAGTTTTATCTACAAACTTGCTGTCTACTTGATTATTTGTTCCCTTTATCGCTTCTGCACAGGTTCCAGTTGCATCGAAACTAATTTGACCTGTTTTAGTTTGATACACTTTTTGTGACATAGCACTTGTTCCTAACAATGCAGTAAAGCTTGCAATCAGAATTATCTTTTTCATATTTGTTGTTTTATTGTTTAATTATTTTGTGCACCTTGATTTACCCAAGCAATAATCTTGTTTATGTTGCAACTGCTTAGTTTAGTTCCTCCTTTAGGCATTATTTCATATTCAGGATAAGCTGGTACACAAGTAGAACAAGTGGCATCCTGACGTACAGCTGGAATTAATTGACCAGCTGCAGCCGAACTATGAACTCCTGTGTAGCTGTCAAGAATAATGCCACCGCCAGAACTAGCCGCCGCACCACTACCATGACAAACATTACATCCGTTATCTGTAAGTATTGGTGCTATTGAACCACTGTAAGAAACTTTTGTAGTATCACAACCTATGTAAGCAGCATTCGGATTTATTACATCTGCTTTATCATAGTAACAGCCTACTAAAACACTACTTATCAGTAGGGCAGACAATATTATTTTCTTCATATTTTTATATTTAAACAAGAATTTTAGTGTTAATACTTCTTAGTAGGTAATTTGTTGTGTATACACACCGGAAAGGCAGCCATCGCCATCTTTTATAACCAAGTGGTAAGTGCCCACAGGCAATAATGTATCTAATGGAAGCAAATGCCAACCGCTAATTCCTCCATCTATGCTACCATAGTATGGGCGTTTTTTTATATCAGCACTTATTAAAGTCGTATCTATTAGTATTTCTCCTAGAACTGCAGGTTTTTTCGAAGAGTCTACTGTTGGAACTAAAATTGTCTGAGAGGTATCTATTACAATATTCTTTCCCAGACATTTGTCAAGCACACCCGCTTCATGTTTACATGACCAAACAGTTGTAGAAAGTGCAGCAATGATGGCAGAAAGCACAATCTTTTTTTTCACATTTATCATTATATATATATATTTTCTATTGCCGAGAATCACAAATAAGTAAGCCCAGCCAAATAAGCGCTTTTATAATCTTATAGGCTGGGCTTCGTTTATTATTGTATTACAATTGTTTCTTTTTGAACAAGTGAATTAGTACCATCATTTACTGAAAGATAATATACACCAGAAGTAAGATGTGCTACCGATAATGAAATGTTGTTATTTCCTACGGTAACTGCCTGATTACTACTCAATACTTTTCTTCCCAATGTGTTTACCAAATCAAAGCTTACGTTTCCTGCTTTTAAACTAGCATAATTTACCTTAATTGTCTGACCCGATTTTAATGGGTTTGGATATAAACTAGTAATTAAGTTTTTAGCAGCCTTGATAGTTACAGTTTTTATGCCAGAGTAATTGAATACACCAGATTTGTCTATTGATTTCAAACGATAATATACCAAACCACTCAATGAACTTGCATTATCCTTGTAAGTATAACTAAGGCTTGAAGACGTAGTGCCACTTGCTTTTTGTGTACCCACTTTTGCGAAAGTTTTTCCGTCAAAACTTCTTTCTATTTCAAAATGATCAGTATTTGTTTCTGTAGCTGTTGTCCAACTGATTGCAACAGTATTAGCTGAAAGTGTAGCATCAAATGAAGCCAATGTTACTGGTGTAGTAGATGGATTTACAGTAAGAACAATTGGTGTACCCAACATAGGATGATCTTTAGTTGTTGCAGCGCCGTCATTATTTGCAGCGTTACAAGCATACGTAAATGTATCTTTTCCTGGTGTAAGTGGTGCAGTCCAAACAATTTTATCAAAAGTATAAGATGGAGCTGCAGCGGTAGCAGTATGCTTTGGAGGCGTTGTACCATGATGCGCCTCTGTACCAAAATCTGTACTAAATGGCTCAATCATTACATTAGTATTTGTAGAGGTGAATAATCCTCCTGTAGATGCCATATCAAATCCCCAGTTCTTTTGAGTAGGTGTTTTAGCAATATCTGTAATAACTACAGATAGGGTATAAGTAGCGCCTGCGGTTACTATATTGTTTGCAGGCAAACCCGAAATTACGCCTGTGGTTAGTGTTGAAGCTTTTGTGCCATGACAGCCCGAAGCAGCAGTGCAACCTGTTTGGCTAAACCCACCACCACCAAGTGTGCTACCATCTGTGTAAGTAACTCTTGTAAGTTTGTGTACCTTTTTGGTGTTGGTAATTGACGATGTACAAACAGCTATCAATAATGCAGCAGCTGAAATTGTGAATAGAGATTTTCTCATGTAAGTAATTTAAAAGGTTATTAATTAAGTCTCAAATGTATAATATTTAAAAAAAAGAGGCATCAAATAAATGATGCCTCTCACTTTTATTTATTTCACCATCAATGGTAAACGTTCCACTAGTGTGTTTTCAGTAGTAACTGAAACATAATAAATGCCAGTTGCTAAATGTGGAGTAGCTACAGTTAAGGTATTGCTACCTTCTGTTACTGCAAGGTTTGAGTTGGCAACTTGTTTACCCAAACTATTTAATACTTGCACCTTAACCACTCCAGATTTTAATGAATTATAGGCCAATTTAATATCTTGACCATTACTTAATGGGTTAGGATACATTTTGGTAATTAGATTCTTACTCGCCTTCACAACCACTTGTTGTACAGCAGAGTAAGTGAATTTACCGTCTTTATCCAATGTTTTTAGTCTGTAGTAGATTGTACCACTCAATTTGCTTGCATCATCAGAATATGAATAGGAATGTAAAGATGAGCTATTGCCTATCGCTGCAACATTACCCACTGTAGAAAATGTTGTTCCATTAATACTTCTTTCTACTGCAAACGAAGCCACATTAGTTTCGGTACTGCTTGACCAAGTTAGGTTTACTTTACCTGCTGCTGAGTTGATATTGAATGATAACAACTTAATTGGCAAGGTACTATCTAAAACTACTTTTGTTGTTAAGGTTGAAGAATAAGCATGATCTCCACTTGAAGATCCATTATTATTGGTTGCTAAAGCACCTATAGCAACAGTAACTGATCCTGCAGTTGCGGGAGCTGTCCAAGTAATACCTGTAAGCGTAAAATTAGAATCAGCTGCATTTGGAGTTGCTACAATTTTTGTGGTGTGATGTAATGAATATCGATTTGGGTATGTAGTTGTAGCTATTGCAGTTGTCGATGTGCCTGTGGCGGTTGTGGCAAACTTACCATCATTGGTAATTGCATTAAATCCATAACTTTTAGCAACAGGGTCTTTTATTATTATCGTAATTGGGTATGATTGGCCAGCTACTGCTGTAGCAGGAATTCCTTTTATAGTAACGGAGCCTTTTGCAGCTACACCAGCTGCTTTAGAACCAGAGTGACAACTTGTACAAGTTGAATTGGTCTTTACACTAGAACCACTATTGTGGTTAGTAGATTTTATGGATGATGTGCCGATTAAAACTGCTAAAAAAGCTGTTGAAAGTGTGAATAAAGATTTTTTCATTGTTTAACGATTGTTTGTTATTAAGTGTAAAGAGTTGAATGTTTGTAATACGTATTAAAATATTTTAACCTTTGATAGTGAGTGAATCACCTGTTTTTGTAACTGTATATTGTTTTAATGCGGAGCCAGCAGGACCAGAAGTTACTGTGCCAGAAGTAGTGAAGTACGAATTGTGTCTATCGCAATAAAAATCATTTGCTGTTGCATCATATTTTACGTTTACACCTTCATGTGTGCAATATTGTGATACCGCTACAAAATCACCTGTTAATGTTTGCGCTATTATAACGCCATTCCCCAAATACATATAATTGCCAGGAGTTGTAAGTTTACTGTAAGTGCTTGAAGTAAGATCAATCGTTAGATTAACGTTTGAGGCTGCTGCAGGAACATCCTTTTTGCAACTGCCCAAACATCCTACAAATAATACGCCTGCAGCTCCTATGCCAAGCTGAGATAAAAATTCTTTTCTGTCCATCTGTGTCTTTTAAGTAGGGATTAACCCTATAGTTAAAGTAAATAATTTACTATTTTAGTAAAGATGCAGATCTATTTGATAACGTTGTCTGATAGATAAAACTTTTTTTTATTTAACATTGGGGTAATATTGGGTTTAATGATTAACTGACTTTACGTGTATTTATTAACACACTATCAAAGTTTTTTATCTAACACATAGGTACATAGAAAAATAAAAATAAGGAAAGAAGCGTTTTACTTTAAGTAAAAAATTAGGGTTACTGTTTCCAAGTTATATAACTTGCGTAGAGGCATCTTGCAGTTAAAATCATTGTGTCACTGAACCTTAAAGTTCATCTTTAAGTCTGATTCCGGTTACCAATTGGGACACCAAGCCTGTATAGTAG
>CANCVE010000090.1 GCA_947381435.1 Chitinophagaceae bacterium | reverse complement strand
GTATGTGTAGTATAAAAGTCAATCTCAGCCCGGCGCAGATAAGGTATAGTAGCCGCATCTTTCTTTACCAGTTCCGATACATGAATGCCATAATATTGGTCAGGCATCATGGCTTCATTTCCTTGTAGT
Source organism: Chitinophagaceae bacterium (assembly GCA_947381435.1). GTDB lineage: Bacteria > Bacteroidota > Bacteroidia > Chitinophagales > Chitinophagaceae > Parasediminibacterium. The sequence continues at coordinate 18,823 of CANCVE010000090.1, read as the reverse complement.
AAAGTACTCCAAGTTCCTTTATGATTAATACGCCAATCGTACACAACAGGCTCTACAGCAAAAGGTAATGAATCGGATAATTCCTTCTTTGTTTGTTTTACAATCTCCAAAACCTTCACCTTATATTCATCATAATGTTCTGGATTCACAAACATACCCATACCACCGCCAGACATACCGCCCAACATCAAGAAGCCATAGTAATCTTCCCCAAAGGCTTCTTTTGCTTTTGCAATAATCTGTTCTGTATAATAAGTGGTGGCAAAAGGAATAATACGCTTTATGGCTTCGTAGAAGTTTTTCTCAGTACTAGTACCTAGTTTCTTAATGTCTCCTTCTTTTATAGAGTTTCTTATATCTTCAAATATCTGGTTAGTATGTTGTCTTGCTTCCCATTCATTTTCTCCCCTTAATAGATACTTTTCAGTAACCATTTCCAATACAGGTCCCACATTCGAAGCCATTCCTCCATGCATCAACACCAATGACTTCATTATCTTTTCTTCCATTTCTGGATGAATGGAATCTCCACCAAACACGGTATGCTGTGGCAATAATGTACCTCGACTAATGCCATACTCTGGATCACCTTCTTTAGAGAAAGTTCCTTCGATGGCTTTAATCCCCGGCCATACTCCGCCCGAATCTTGCCAGCCGCCACCAGATCCACCAATCCATTCTCCCAAGATAGCTCGTGATGCAACCAGTCTTCTTTCGTATTCCTCTAAAGGACCTTGCAGATTTTTAGTTTGGCAAGTAGCCCGCATCAACACACTTATAATAGACCCTAACAGATTTGTAGAAACCGCAAAACGAGAACCCTTTGGTATATCATTCACTTTGGTTACTAACTCTATTCCCATACCAGGTGCAACAATCTTTTGCAATATTTCTGGCAACGATTGATTGGTGCCTTCAAAAGATGGAGGAACGAGACCTGAAGCAATGATACCTGCTTTAATAAGACTTAGATAGTCGTTACCAAAGTTGAATAAATCTTCTAAATCGCTAATGTCTTTAGTCGTATTCAAGTCAATACTCGTAATACGAATTACTGGCTCATTAATAACCCGAACATAACTATTTAATGGTGGCCTTATTGTTTTATCCCTTCCAAAAACACCTAAGTCGATAGATAAATTAATAACCCTTGCACCTTCTGGATAATCCATTCCTAAAAAGAAAATATCCGACCACCCACTATGGGTAAGATCCATACGCACAGATGTTTGCTCGTGCAGGATTGGATAAAACAAGGAATCTTCTTTCTTTTCTAATAAGGAAGGATGTATTTTAATAGCATGTTCTTCCCGATGACCAACCCTAAACATCCATTGGTTACCCTTACTGCTACGAACACTTTTACGTACTTGATTAGCCAAAATCTGGAAGGAAAGTTGGTGATAACCATCTGCCAAAGCACTCAACAAAGCGGCATTTGGTCCTTCATTTTTAAGAGACGTATGAAAAACACTGATGGCATGCTCGAACCTTCTGCCTAATAAATCTTCGAAGCCAGCATAACTAATGATACCTGTTTGCTGAATAGATTTATCATCAGCCAAAAAGAACCGGAAACCTGCATACAAAAACAAGATGGCACGTACCTTATCATACAAATTGGTCGTCTCCTTTCTAAATGTTTCCACCTCTAATAGTGCCTCCAACAATTCTTTAGAAGAAAGCGCTGAAGCCAAACTATAAAAGGAACGATCTCGTTTTGCGGGTTCTTTCGAAACAATTGTTTCTATAAATATATTCATGGGTAAATTAGTTAAGAAGTCGAAAGTCGAAAGTTGAAAGTCAGAAGCCAAACTTTTGACTCTCAACTTTCAACTTTTGACTTTCACCTAATGTATGCTTGCTTCTGCTATTAATTCTAGTAATGTTGTAAGAGTTTCTGCTTTGCCCTCGCCAGCCAATCCTAGTGCTACCTGTGCACGGAGTAAACCATGTTTGCGGCTAAGATCGTAGCGGGAACCCTTCATTTCTACAGCTAAATACTTTTCTTTAAGAGCTAATTGTTGAAGAGCAGGGGTGAGTTTTAATTGAGTTTCTCCTTTTTGCTTTTGTTCTTTTAGCAATGTAAATACATCTGCGGTAAGAACGTGCATCCCAAAGAAACATAGGTAATATCCAATACGCAAACCGGGCGTTTGTAATTCCAATTCGGCTACGCTTAATGATGGTTTCTCAATAATCTTCTCTATCTGGTATAGATTACCAAAGTTTGGCAATTGCTTTCCAGTTAGCGTTCCGTATCTAGTTATCTGATGCTCAATAGTTGGATTAACCGCAGACACTGCACAATTTTCTTGTTGAGCAATCTCTATTAGTTGCGCGGCACAACGTTTATTGGCTATTTGGGAGACGTATATATAATCTCCCAAAAGCAATAGAAACGGTTCGCCTTTTACAAAAGATTCAGAACAAAGTATTGCATCACCATAACCAAGCGCTTCTGTTTGTTCAACAAAAGTTACTTTGGCTAATAGATTGGTAATCTTGTCAGCTTGCGTCTTTGCCCAATCTACATTATGGAAAGACTTGGTAAGGTTATTTCTGAGCGACTCAAATGCATTGGTATAACGAACACCATCACCAGGGGCACAGATTATACAAATTTCTTCAATTCCGCTTTCAAAAGCCTCCTCTGCAATTATCTGTATCACAGGTTTATACAATCCATCAACATCTAAAACAGGTAACATTGCTTTTTGGATAGTATCCGCCACGGGATATAACCTATCTCCACGTGCAGCAGCAGTAATAACAGCTTTTTTTATTCTCATAAAATCAAATATTTTATCATCCATGGGGGTTTACATTCCGAAATGTCCCCCCTAATGTTTATTCATCGAACCTTGCAAATAAACCAATTCTTTTTAGTAATATACTTTGGGCATACAAAAAAATAGCGTCTATCTACAATAATATATTGTTGGAGAGACGCTTCATAAACAATTTTATCCTAAAATGAGCAAATGTTCGTTTTAGTAAAACATTGCGACTGAATATAACTAAACCTAAATAAATTTCAATCCTTCTTTTTCTAAGTGTTTATACTTTTCTTCTTCAAATACAAAATAAAACGAGCCCTTTCTGGAGGTTGTTCTTTCTTTTTCGCCAGTATTTTTTATGATATCCAATGAAAATATCTTTCGGGTAAAGTTTCTTTTATCTAAAGGTGTTTCATAGATGGCTTCATACAGCGTTTGAAGCTGGCGTAGGGTAAATTTATTAGGCAATAACTCAAACCCAATTGGATGGTTAGCTACTTTCTGACGAAGCCTTTCTTTAGCATCTTCCAACATCTTGTTATGGTCGAATATTAATTCTGGTATCTCCTTTAAACTAATCCAAACGGCATCATGTTCCTTTAATATCTCATCATTATAATTAGATACCTTAATAAGGGCAAAATAAGCAATTGAAACAACACGCGAAAGCGAATCTCTTTCTAGTTCACCATAACAATGAAGCTGCTCCATGTACACATCTTTCAAGCCAGTTAGTTCAAACAATACCCTTTCGGCAGCGGCATCTACACTTTCAGTTTCAGCCACAAACCCTCCCATCAACGACAAATTACCTTTCTGGGGTTCAAGCTTTCTCTTGATGAATAATCCCTTTAAATCTTCGCCGTCAAAGCCAAATATGATACAATCAATTGCAAGAAGATGTCGGGGTACATGCTGATAAGAGTTCATAAAACAAAAATATGAACTATGAAATATAAAGTAGTCACTATTTTCTGTTTATCCCCAACTAGACTATGAATTTCAGGGGCTGATTAATGACTCTTGTCAATTTTTTATTGAGATATTTTCGTGAACCCATTTTGCTTCTTCGTCAGGAGTTACTTTATCCACAGTGCTGCTTACTCTGCTAAATGTTGCTTGTGGAAAGTCATATGGTTTACTGTCATCAAAATAAGGTCCAACAACTCCCAAAATCCACCCATCATTTGCAGCCCAATGGGGCTCATTAACTCTGTACTTAAAAACTTCGTAGTGAACTAAATTATTCTGTCCATCAAAGTCAAAAGTTACTCGTTTAAGATATTCAATTTCATCAGGGCAAGCGTCAAGTTCTGTTGGAAATTCTAACCAATTAGCAAGGTTGCTTTCTGCACCTTTTATTAGTGTGTTGTATTCTTTTGGAAAAAGGGTGGTTTTGTCGTGGTCAGTCAAAAGTTGAAATGCAGTTTCTCTGGTTAATATGCTTTTTGCAAAAGGCAAAACATCTTTTTCAGTCAATTCTTTACCATTTTCAAGTTTGTCATATAGCCCTTTTACTCTATTAAAACGTTTAGCATTTAGTTTATTGTTCTGACGTTTTACTTTCAAGATTCTATAAATAGCAAAAATTGCAATAGTCAAAACAATTAGTCCAAGTATGATAAAAACTATTTTCATTCGTAATTTTATTTTTACAGTCTAATAATGGTGTCGTTTTAGCTTTACAGCTAACTCTTTAATAGTCTCATGCTAATGATAAAGATCAATTTCAATAATATCAATCAAACCCTATCCCTGCATCGGTTTCTTTAGCGAATGTATAATTTTATTTTATAAACAACCTTGACTAATCCTTTAAGGGCTGCTAGCCCCTTATAGAATTTTGATGCATCCATTTATAGTAAGTACTCCCTTTGATGGAAAAATATGTCTATCGCTCATTGTGCTTTGTTTTAGGTATGCAATATTATGTTTGATAGTTGTAATGCCACTGTAGTAAAACGATGGGGGATAAAACCCACTTGTGAGGATAACAATACCACTTGTGGGCGGCAAGCCGCCACTAGTGAGTGCACCAATTCCACTTGTGGGATTGGTGCACTCACTAGTGGGATTAGTGGCCTCACTAGTGAGATCAGTGCACTCACAAGTGAAGTAGACCAGCTCACAAGTGAACGGAAGCATTCCACTAGTGAGGGTGAACTGCCCACTGGTGAGAAAATGCTGAGAAGCTTTTAAATCTACCATCAGTCACGAAACAACTTGCTTAGCATTTTTTTTGTAAAAAAAGAAAGGCCACGCACTAAGCGAAGCCTTTCTTTTTTATCCCTTCAACAATTTTAGAGTTCTTTTTCTTATTTTAAATTTTGAGTTTTGAATTTTAGATTGTTTGAATAATTACACTTATGCAACTTTTGATTTTCTCTATTTCTAAAAGAGTTAAAAATCACAACTCATATAATTCAAAATTTAAAACTCAAAATAATAAAACTATTTAAAAGCCACTTCGCTCCACCTCAATTCGTTTTTAAACTGATATAGATTAGTGTCCTTTCCTATTAATACGAACTCAATGCCACTCATTTCTGCAAAGTCTTGCAAATGCTCTGCAGTAAGATTCTGGCTGTAACAAGTATGGTGAGCACCGCCAGCCAAGATCCACGCCGCACAACCTGTGTGCATGTTAGGATAAGGTTTCCATAACACCCTTGCAACAGGCAGATTTGGCAAAGTGCTAATTGGAGCTACTGCCAAAACCTCGTTTACTAATAAACGGAAACGGTTACCCATATCCACAATAGAAGCATTGATGGCAGGACCAGGTGCAGAGTTAAATACCAAACGAACAGGATCTTCCTTACCGCCAATTCCCAAAGGATGAATCTCGCAAGTAGGTTTAACATCAGCTATAGAAGGACATATTTCAAGCATGTGTGCTCCTAATACCAATCTATTGTCAGGATTAAAATGATAAGTGTAATCCTCCATAAACGAGTTACCACCCTTCAATCCACTACCCATAACTTTCATTGCCCGTACCAAAGCAGCAGTCTTCCAATCTCCTTCACCAGCAAAACCATACCCCTTTGCCATCAAACGTTGTGCGGCAATACCAGGCAATTGTTTCATACCATGCAAGTCTTCAAACGTATCTGTGAAACCCTTAAAGTTTCCTGCAACCAAGAATGCCTCTAAGCCTAACTCAATTCTAGCAGCATCACGCAATGACTCATGTCGTTCACCACCTTTAACTAAAGAAGGGGTTAATGTGTAGCTATCAGCATATTCGGCCACTAATACATCTACCGCTTCCTCACTTACTTCATTAATCACTTTTACCAAATCGCCAATGCCATGCGTGTTTACAGAGTAGCCAAACTTCATTTCAGCTTCTACCTTATCGCCATCAGTTACTGCAACATAGCGCATGTTATCACCGAAGCGAACAAACTTTGCACCTTGCCAATCATGCCAACCAGCAGCAGCACGAGTCCAGTCGTTAATCTTACTCAAAGACTCTTCATCTTGCCAATGCCCAACAACCACCTTGCGGTTTAAACGCATACGAGACATCATAAAACCAAATTCCCTATCGCCATGTGCACTTTGGTTTAAGTTCATGAAATCCATATCGATGGTTGCCCAAGGAATATCACGATTAAACTGTGTGTGAAAATGTAACAAAGGCTTTTGCATAATCTTTAAACCACTAATCCACATCTTTGCAGGAGAAAAAGTATGCATCCAAGCAATGATACCAATACAATTCTTGGCAACATTAGCTTCCTGAATAACTGCATAAATCTCTTCAGGCGACTTTACAGTAGGTTTAAAAACAACCCTAACCGGTATCTGAGGGGCATCATTTAAAGATGCGGCAATAACTTGAGAGTGTTCTGCCACCTTATTTAGGGTTTCTTCACCATAAAGGTGTTGGCTACCCGTTACAAACCAAACTTCTAATTCTTTTAAGTTGATCATTTTATTTGTTTTTTTTAATTAATACTATTTATTTCTACCACAAAGTACACTAAGTTTTTTAAACACAAAGGACACTAAGTTTTAATCCTTGTTGCACTTTAATCTTTGTGTTTCTTAGTGATAAACATTGTGTTCCTTGTGGTTAAGCATCTTGTAATTAAACCATATTACCTATTTTGCAGGAAACCACACCTGCATCTCTCCCTTACCCCTGTTTGCCCAAGCATAATAAGGGATAGCCGTGAAGGGCTGCATGGTTGTAGATACATTATTATCGGTGGTAACTGTTTTAGGCACCGTCCCTTTTAATACCATCACACCATTCAATAACTGCGCATTAAACTCGTTGGTAAAAGTTGTAGAGTAAGGAATGATGGTATTACTCGTCCTGCCATTATTATCAGCCCATTCGCCACAATACATCAACGGCCCGCGTTGCAAAGCCACTTTCCCAATATTGTCCTTCACCTTTTCGCTGCAAACCACCTTTCTTACCTCCATTGGTAAATCTACAGCAACCACATCACCCTTTTTCCATTTACGTTTAATAACGGCATATCCATTCTCAATAACGCAAGGAATGGTGTTGCCATTTACCTTAATGGAGACTTTTTCGGTTGATTTATCTAAGAATTTATATAAGGTAGAGGGAACTGCCTGATTCTGTGCCCAACCCGGAATACGAATAAGTACAGAGAAGGCATCTTCTTTTTTAGGACTGATGTTAAAGACCAGATTACCATCCCATGGATAGTTATTTACCTGACTGATGTTTATGGCATTATTGTGAATAGTGAACTCTGCACTACTATTAATGAATAGGTTGATGTACAACAAATCTTGCTTTTGTGCATACATATAACCAGGAATGGATGGAAGCAACCTCACCAGATTGGTCGGGCAACAAGAACACTCGAACCAACCAGAACGTTGTGCTTCCACCTTTCCATCGGTAAATCCATTACCCTTTCCATCATGATTGGCGGTATCATTAATAACTTCCATGGCATTTCTGTAGAAGAAAGACTTTCCATCTAATCCAACACCAGAAATCAATCCATTATACAAACTCTTCTCCAATACATCAATATACTTCGAATCGCCATGCAGCAAAAACATACGTTGATTCCAATATACATTGGCAATGGCAGCACAGGTTTCATTGTATGCAGTTGAATTAGGCAGTTCATAATTACCCCCAAAACGCTCTCCATCTGGTTTTGCCCCAATGCTACCTTGCACATACAATTTCTTTTCTACCATGTTCTCCCAAATCTTATCAATAGCCCTTCTGAGAGAATCATTGCCTGTTAGCGCTGCAATATCGGCAACAGCAGCATACAAATAACCTGCACGCACCGCATGACCTTCTGCCTCATCTTGCTCTGTTACAGGCTTATCATCTTGCCAATAACTTCCATTTTTCCAGGGATTGGTACTGGTTGCATTGTAAGGAAAATGTCCTCTTTGATTAATAAAAAACACAGATGTGTTCAGGTATTCTTTTTTTCCTATAAGGCGAAATAGTTTCACCAAACCCATCTCCACAATCTCATGCCCAGGAGCTACGTGCAGTTTATCAGTACCAAAGACAGAACAAACCAAATCGGCATTCTTCAAGGCAATATTCAATAGGTTCTTCTTTTTGGTAGCTAGATAGTGTGCCGCAGCCGCCTCATACAGATGACCAGAGTTATATAACTCATGACTCAACTCTCGCTCCTTTTCCCAACGTTGTTTGCCTGACCAAGGATGCGGTTGTTGAGGATTGATAGTTCGGGCTGTGTATAAATACCCATCCGGCTCCTGTGCGGCACCAACGATTGTAATCAGCGAATCTACATAAGCCTGCAAGGCACTATCAGGATGCACTGCCAAAGAGAACGAAGCACCCTCTATTGTTTTATAAATGTCGGTATCATCAAAGGGAAATTTCGTACAAAACTTTCCTTTCTTGGCGGCTGCCATTACAAAATTGTTTACTCTTCCTGTGCTTTCGCAACGTGCAAACGAGGCAGGGATGGTAACCAATCTGTTCGTCTCAATTTTAGGCAACCAAAATTGGTCGGATAGTTTTACCCTCGTAAAATCAATTGCCTGAATGGAATAGTCCTTCTGCTGCCCGAAGACATTTGCAGAAATCACCATCATTAATAGAAAGAATATCTTTTTCATTTAATCAATTTTTACCACAAAGAACACTAGGAAAAACAAGGAACACAAAGATTCCCTATCAAATTAGGAACTCTGTTTCAATAATATACTATCTATCATCCTTGTGTTTCTTTGTGAAAACCTTTGTGTTCCTTGTGGTTAAGACACAATTTTACTCACTTACTTTCAGCATCAAACACCCATGTGCAGGGATGGTATTAGCATATTTGTTCTTGAACAATCCAACATCTGCCTTCTTCCATAAGTCCCTGATATGTGCTTTCTTAAAGCCTACCAAAGAAAGGTCAAGGCCAATTTCTTTTGTTGAATCTGAAATATTAAATAGCCCTACATACCTATCTTTTGTTCCCGCTATTTCAGAAGCCCAAATCATAGTACCATCTTCCTTTAATAATTGCTTAGGGTTACTTCCTTTTTGGTTGGCATCTATCACTTCCTGATTGGTGAATAACTGTGTTTCTATATCCCTGTTTTCAGGAAGGTTCCCACCAAGCATCAATGGAGAACGGAACAAACACCAGAAACCAAAATGCGTATATAATTCATCATTGGTAAAGCGACTGTAACGTTCCTTACCAACAGGGCCACGTTTGGAAAGCTTTCCTATCTGAATCATATCACAATCTGGCCAATGTCCCTCCTGCCCCACTCCTTGCCAACTTGACGCAAAGTCAAACATCTGTAAAACCTCTTTCCAGTTATCCCAAAAGTCATCAGCCATCCGCCATTGGTTGGCATATTGTTTTAAATGTTCTGCTTTAGCCACAGGCGTTGCACCCGGAGAAGTACTAAAAACAATTGGTCGGCCACATTGCTGGATAGCTTTTGCGTATCCTTCCACTTCCAAATCACTATAAGGACGAGAAAGATCATCCACTTTAATAAAGTCAACGCCCCAAGAAGCATACAATTGAAGCAATGAATTAAGGTACTCCTGTGCACCTTTTTTCTTCATATCCAAACCATACATGTGGTTTAGCCATGAACATTTTGATGCAGTATCCGCAATCATATTGGCAGTAATTCCATCGGCACCAAGCACTTTTGTTTTAGCCCAAACAGCCTGACGAGGAATACCACGCATTACATGAATACCAAACTTTAATCCTAATGAATGGATATAATCACCCATTGGTTTAAAGCCCTTATCGGGAAATGCGGAAGGAAACTTATTGGTATTGGGCAACAAACGCCCGTATTTATCCATGCTCAGCCAAGGGATGTATGCGCCATCGGGCAATCGAAGCTGATTGGGGTTGCCGATATTACTTCCCGGAGGATTATCATATCCCCACAAAAAGTCTATCACCACATATTCCCAACCAAATTGCTTCAGGTTCTTTGCCATATAGTCCGCATTGGCCTTCACCTCATCTTCATGAACGGCAGAACCAAAACAGTTATAACTATTCCACCCCATTGGAGGTGTCTTTGCCAACTGTGCATTAATGCCAATAAAGCAATTAGCTGTTAATACCAATAAAAGAAGTATTTTCTTCATAATCGCTTCAATATTAGAAAAATTACCACATAGACACAGTAGTCACATACTATTTTATTTTTAGTTTAGATAAGAAAACATAGCAAAAAAGTTTCACTTTTTATTCTCCAGTCTATGTGACCTAGAAGTGCAACGCTTCTCTCCTAATTTTTTCTTTTCTATGTGCCTATGTGTCTATGTTGTAAAAAATAGATTCATCCTACTTTACCGAAAACTTATAAACCGAAGTATGCGTATAAGTTTCGCCCGACTTTAAGATAACAGAAGGGAAAGATGGTTCATTCGGACTATCTGGAAAGTGTTGTGTTTCCAAACAAAGTGCTGCATGTTGCACATATTTCTTGCCTCCTTTTGTATTGGTCAAAGTACCATCCAAGAAGTTGCCACTATAAAACTGAATGCCAGGCTCGGTAGTAAATACTTCCATATATCTTCCTGAAGCTACATGGTATAAAGTTGCTGCCAACTCCAAACCTTTACCTGTTTTGTTTAGTACCCAGTTATGGTCGTAACCACCAGCCACACTAGCCAAATCTTTTCCTATCAACTTAGGCGCAGTGAAATCCATCGGCGTTCCTTTTACAGGTTCAATCTTTCCTGTAGGAATCAAAGTAGTATCTACCGGCGTGTATTTATCAGCAACTAAAGTCAATTCATGGTTAAGAATGGTAGAATCAGCACCTGCAGACAAGTTAAAATAGCAGTGATTGGTTAAGTTAACAGGGGTAGCCTTATCGGTGGTAGCCTTGTAATCTATCTTCAATTCATTGGCAGAAGACAAGGTATAAACCACGGTAGCCACTACATTTCCTGGGTAACCTTCTTCGCCATCCTTGCTTTTGTAGGTTAATTGAAGACAGCTATCTCCAGCCAATTTCTCTACTGTCCAAACAACTTTGTCGTATCCTTTCAATCCACCGTGCAATGCATTAGGACCATTGTTGGTAGCCAATTGATAAGTTTTTCCGTCTAAAGTGAATTTTCCTTTAGCAATACGATTGGCATAACGACCAACCAATACTCCGAAGTAAGGATTTCCTTTTTGAAGGTTTCCTGCCAAAGAATCAAACCCTAAAACGACATCGCCATCATTACCAGCTTTATCTTTTGTAATGATTTTGGTAACCGTGCCTCCATAATTCAGGATGCTCACTTTCATTCCCGAAGGATTACTGATAGTGTACTCCGTAATAGTGGAAGTATCCACTTTTCCGATAGCGGCTTCACTGATAGCGAATGCGGCAACTTTAGCATCAGCCGAAGGTTTGTTTTTGCAAGCAAATGCTGCTGCAAACAAGATTAAAAAACTGTACTTTTTCATATAGCTGTTTGTTTGCCTCCACCTTTACTTTGTTTAATGGAGGTTGTGATTAAATAAATACTTCCTTTGGTTGTTTCTTCAACCCTCTTATATCAGAGAATCTTTCTCTTGTGTCGGAGAACCTTTCTCTTTGGTCTGAGAACCTTTCTCTTTAGTCGGAGAATCTTTCTCTTGTGTCGGATAACCTTACTCTTGTGTCAGAGAACCTTTCTCTTGTGTCGGAGAACCTTACTCTTGTGTCAGAGAACCTTTCTCTTGTGTCGGAGAACCTTTCTCTTGTGTCGGAGAACCTTTCTCTTTGGTCGGAGAACCTTACTCTTGTGTCGGAGAGCCTTACTCTTTAGTCGGATACTCCTACTCTTTAGTAGTTTAGTCCTTCTCTTTAGTATTCGTTAGAATTTAAAATTAAGAACTTAAAATTCAAAACAATTAACAAAGATCTACTGTCCATAATAACTATCTGGCCCGTGCTTGCGCTCGTAATGTTTCTTAATCAACGCATCTTTTAAGCGAGGCGCTTGCGGATTAATCAACTCGGTTAAGTAAGCCATCTGCGCCACCGATTCTAAAACCGCACTGTTATATACCGCCTTGGCAGCATCTTTACCCCATGTAAAAGGCGCATGATTGCCCACCAAAACCATTTCTACTTCCTTATAATCCAATTTCTTTTCGGCAAAGGCATTCATTATCTGAAATCCGGTTTCATACTCATAATTACCCTTAATCATCTCATCGCTCATTGGCGGAGCGCAAGGAATATCTACGGTGTTATGATCGGCATGCGTGGTACCAAAAATAGGAATATCACGTTGAGATTGTGCCCAAGAAGTGGCATAAGTGGAATGCGTGTGGACAATACCCCCAATCTTTTCCCAATGCTTATACAGCACAGCATGGGTCTGTGTATCGGATGAAGGACGAAGTGAACCTTCAACCGTCTTTCCTTCAAAATCGACAATCACCATCTTATCTGGCGACAAATCCTCGTAAGGAACACCACTCGGTTTAATGGCAAATACGCCCAAACTCCTATCGGCAGCACTTACATTGCCAAAGGTGAAAAGCACCAATCCCAACTTAGGCAACTGCATATTTGCCTCAAAAGCCTCTTGTTTAATGTGTGAATATTTATCCATAAAATCAATTTATAAAGTTTTACCACAAAGAACACTAAAGAAAAAAACACAAGGAACACAAGAAAATCCTTTTTAAAAACCTAGTGTCCTTTGTGAAAACACTTTGTGTCCTTTGTGGTTAAGACATTCTTACTTCGCTCCAATCCTCAAAACTGTTACAGAATGTGGTTTGAAACTATACGTAAAATGTTTGCCTAATCCTTTTGCAATGCCCGAAACTGGGACAACTTTAGTAGGGTCTGTAATTGAATTTGTATCAGTAACCTTATCCGAAGTAAGTACAATTTCTTTTCCTTCAGATAATATTTTTTTATCAGAATTAATATTGATTGTTGTTAATTGAATAGTGTCTGAAACGTTCACCACCTTTAAAAACAAAGTGCCTGTTTTACTGTCTTTTGTAACTGAATAAAACAATTGCTCGGTAGTATCAGCCGCCATAGGAACATTTTCGATAGAAGACTTTACAGATTGGTCACCAAGGTTTTCTGAGAAAGTCTTTTGCAAATAATAAGATGGAGAGCCATAACTAGTGATGTTGTTGTAACCAATCAAATCACTTTTCCACTGCATCCCCTTAGGATTTACGTTTACAAACAAAGGCGCATAGCAACTCATTTTTACTATATCTGCATTACGTTCCATGCCAGTTAAAAAGGCGGCATCACCCAAAGCACCCAACATATTGGTAGTAGGAACTCCCTCGCGGCAAGCCCACTCTCCTTCAAAAACCTTTGCATCATTTCTTTTGTAACCATCAAATTTATGAGCAAGCTTTAATGCCTTTTTAAAGGAAAAGTAGTCATGAATATCTTCGTAATCTGGTGTTCTAGTGGTTACATGATTACTAGAAATAACTTGCAAATTGGGATACTTTGCCTTGATGGCATCATAGAACATGGTGAAACGGGCATCCCATGTTTTGCCCACCCTATCGAAGAAGTCTTCATTACCTATTTCAACATACTTTACGTTATAAGGTTTTGGATGACCAAGCTTTATCCTGACAGCACCCCATTTAGTAGAAGCATCTCCGTTTACAAATTCTATTTCATCCAAAGCATCTTGAACATAAGGTTTCAAACTATCGAGACTCATGGCAGACCTATGACTTAACAACAAGCCATCAAATACTGCCAACAAAGGTTCCATTTTTAAATCTTCGCACCAACCCAGAAACTCCATTATTCCCATTCCATCAGATGAATGGTAGCCCCATGAATTGTTGTCATGGGTAGGCCTTTGAGAAATATCTCCCAATGTCTGCTTCCAATCAAAACGGGTTTCAATCTTCTTAGATTGAAGATAATTTCCACCAGGAAAACGAAGGAAACCGGGCTTCATATCGGCCAATAACTTCATAATATCCTTTCTATTTCCATTATCTCTGTTGTTGTATGTAGGCGGAAACAAGGAAACCAAACTGAACCAAACAGTTCCTTTATTTTTTGCGGTGATAACAAAACGACCATCAGAAGTGGTATCAATGCCTTCCTTAGTGCCAAGTGTTACAGAATACTTTTTCCAATCGCCAGCAACATTGGAAACCACTGCACTGTCATAAACAATTTTACCGTCGGCGCTTTCTAATGAAACCAACAAAGGGCCTTTAAATTGCGCGTCGGTTTTTGCATAAAAGGAAGCTGTATAAATCTTATTTTTACGGATAGGAATGCCCCAAAAACCATCATTGGAAATACCCACTTTGTTGTTAGCATCGGCAGAAGTAATTTCCAAACGAAGATTTCTAGTTAAAGCAGTTCCTTTTTGTTCAATACTATCCAAAGCCATATTACCAACAGCATTTCCTTTTTGTACCAATGACCAATGATCGAGCTTTGTAGCATTATCCTTAAACGCACGGTTTCTGATTAATTCTGCATACAGTCCTCCATCATAAGAGTAATTGATTTCTTCTGTCATCAAACCATAAAACATTGGGCTGATATCCCCAACCTTTTCGTTAGCATTGATGGTTATTACTGCGTTTTTAGTGTCTTGTGCTATTGTCCTTTCACCCAAAAGGAACAAAGAAACAGCCGATAAGAAGAATGCTTTTTTCATAATTATTTATTTAGTCGATAGTAAAAAGTCGTAAGTTAAAAGTCGAGAGTAAATAGTCGTAAGTAAACAAATGCCGACCTCCTACTATTTACATATTCTCAATAACACCACCCCATGTGATGCTACTTCTGCTTCAAACTTTTCTGTTGCAACTTCCAAATCCTTTTGCCTCCAAACATCACGCACAGTGTATTTTCCTGTCAACCCTAAATCATTCCAATTGGCTGCAATGGTAGCCTTCTTTGAACTTCTATTGAATAGTCCAACCGCTATGTTTCCATCAGCCAGTTGCTTAACAAAAACATCCAATGAATCTTTAGAATACACCTTTGTTGCCGGTTTACAAAGTGCATCTTGGTCTATATCTATCACTTCGTCATTGGTGATGAGGTTGAGTGTAAACGCATCCAACTTTGCTAAATCGCAACCTAACAACAAGGGTGCAGAAAGTAAACTCCACAAACTGATGTGGGTATATTGCTCATCGGGGGTAAGCTTTGTAGGGTGAGGTTTGCCCCAACCCACATGACCGACCACCAACATATCCGGATCATTATAATGCCCCGGAGTAGAATAGCCTGCCCATTTATCTTGATTGAACCCAATAGAACTCATACTTTGCCATGTATCGCGTATATCCCCAGTAGTTCGCCAGCTTTGTGCATGGGGAGCCACTTCTTTAATATTATTAATGAGTGTTGGTGGATAGTTATTGGATAAGCTATAAACAATATCCCTTCCTGTGGCATTCAATGCATCAGTCATTTCAATCACAGAAAAAGCTTCAATAGGCGCCCAATCATACTTTAAATAATCGATACCCCATTCAGCCCATTGCTTGGCATCTTGAGCTGCAAAAGAATACTTGCCAATATCATAAGGAAGCTTCCTTTTGCTGAAACCAACCTTTATATCAAACGTAGAATCCTTTAACCCCTCACTATTATTGGCACTACCTCCTACCCTTCCGCCATAGGTTTTTGTCCATGGAGAGGAATAGATACCCGCTTTCAAACCCATTTTATGAAGGCTGTCGCAATAAACTTTTAGGCTGGTAAACTTTTTAGGATCTGGCTGAATGGCATTGTATTTACCACCACGAAGTCCTTGCCAAGCATCATCCAAATTGATATATTCCCATCCATGCTCGTTTAAATGTGCATTGATAAACGCCCTAGCAGAAATCATGGCCTTATCTTGAGACACTTCAACACCCCAACAATTCCAACTGTTCCATCCCATTGGAGGCGTTAAGGCAATATCATCGCCCACTACAATTTTAAAATTCCTTACGGCATTACCCGCTGCATTTTCTGCCTTAATAACCAACGAATAGGTAGCTTTAGAAATAAGCTTACCCGTAATCTGTCCGGTATTGGCATCTAAAGTCAATCCTTTAGGCAATCCTTTTACAGAATATTTCATGGGACGTTTGCCCGTAGCATGAATGTTATACATAAAAGGAGAGCCGGGACGCACACCAAACACATTAGCACCATTTATACGAGGCTTATCAGCAGGTGTAGGCGTTAAAATCAATGATTGCAAAGAATCTTTTACTATTACTGACTGACAAAAGGCATCAGTTGTTGCCGATAAAAGAGTAAATGCTAATCCGATAAACAGTTTATGCTTCATAATTCAATCGTTAGTAATTATTGATTACTGCTAAAAGCTTTACCACTAAGTACACAAAGTAAAACACTAAGGTCACTAAGGTATAGACACATTTATAATTATCCTGTACAAACAATACCACACAATCTTCGTGGTCTTGTGAAAACCTTAGTGTCCCTTATGATAAAATCCCTCTGAATAGTAGCAGTTATAGTCATTCTATTGACTAATTATAAATATATCTCACTCTCCACCTTTGTGTTTCTTTGCGAAAATCCTTTGTGTACTTTGTGGTTAATTTCACTAAAAAGTACCTTCAATAAATTCGCCCAATGCACCATATTGTTCATAACGTTTTGCATACACTGCCACCAATGCAGGGTTAGGATGATATTCAGCATCAAAACCTTGTCCCATAACCTCCATGGCATCCTCTACTTTTGGATAGATGCCTGCAGCAGTGGCCGCAAACATAGCAGCACCCAAGGCACATGTCTGTTCACTTTTATGAATACGGATAGGCATGTTCATCACATCGGCCATCATTTGCATGATAAATGACGACTTTTTGGCAACACCCCCCAAACCTATCAATCCTTTTACAGGAATTCCTTCACTGACAAATCTGTCTACAATCTTTTTAGCACCAAAGCAAGTTGCTTCTACCAATGCACGGAACATTTTAGGAGCATCGGTACCCAATCCTAAACCAGTAAATGCACCCTTCAATAATTGGTTAGCATCAGGCGTACGACGACCGTTTTGCCAATCTAATGCCAGTTCTGTCTTTTCATCAATCTCAATCTTGGCAGCTTCCTTGCTTAGTTCAGCAATAATCTTATCTGTAATCTCATTCTTTAATGCCTCAGCAGTTGCGGTATCTATCAGGTTTGTTTGAGGCAATATATTTTGAACCGGCCATGCCAATACATTCTTCAACCAAGCGTAGGCATCACCAAAGGCCGACTGACCAGCTTCCATACCCATCATACCCGGGATGATAGAACCCGGCACTTGTCCGCAGATACCTTTTATCAGTTTACCCTCCACTTCAGCAGTTGGCGCCACCAACATATCGCAGGTAGAAGTACCCATTACCTTGCTTAGATAGTATGGCTCAATTTGACCACCCACAGCACCCATGTGACAATCGAATGCACCAACACCTATCACTACATCGGTAGGAATGCCCAACTTTTCAGCCCACTCTTTAGAGATGGTACCGGCAGCCTCGGCAGCAGTAGCGGTTTCTGTAAATAATTTATCTGTAAATCCATCCAACAATGGATCAAGCGAAGCGAAGAAATCGTTTGGAGGCAAGCCTCCAAATTCAGCAGCCCACAATGCCTTATGACCCGCACTACAAACACCACGTTTTAGTTTGGTTACATCATTACCGCCCATCAACAAGAAAGGAATCCAATCGCAATGTTCCACCCAAGAAACCATGTTATTTCTTACAGACTCATCTTCCCTTAATATAAATAAAAGCTTACTCCAAAACCATTCTGAAGAATAGATACCACCCACAAATTGAAGGTAGTTGGTATCGAACTTAGTAGCATGCTCATTTATTTGGGCAGCTTCCTTTACCGAAGTATGGTCTTTCCACAATACAAACATGGCGTTTGGATTGCTAGCATATTCAGGCAACAAAGAAAGCGGCGTACCATGTTTATCTACAGCGATGGGCGTAGAACCAGTGGTATCAATGGATATACCCTTGATGTTTGCAGCCACTTTCTCCCCAGCCTTAGCCAAACAGTCCTTGATGGTGTACTCCAAACCCTCCACATAATCCAGAGGATGCTGGCGAAACTGATTGAGTGCGGCGTTGCAAAACAAGCCTTTTTTCCAACGGGGATAGTAAAAAACGGAGGCGGTAATTTCCTCGCCAGTAAGTGCATTAACAACGATGGAACGAACAGAATCTGTTCCATAATCCACTCCAATAACATACGATTCTACTTTATTCATATAGCAAAAATATCTTTTTGAGGGCGCTAAGATAATATTCTCATTTGAATAAGTGTAAAAAAAACATTTAAAATTATTATTAGGGGTAATTTGTTATATATTAGTTGGGAAAAGAGGTGTGGATGGGAAACTAAGAAGAATTGTTGATTTTTTATTATAGTAGAGTTTATATCAATTAGAAATATTATACTCACATGCGAAATAATTTGGCTAATGAATCGTTTAAATTAGCATGGAATTAGGTAAGTACGAAAATTGGTCAAGAAACCCAATTCGTTTTGTTGCAATGACAGGTTATGTTCTTGAA
>CANCVE010000089.1 GCA_947381435.1 Chitinophagaceae bacterium | reverse complement strand
CTTTTGTACAGCCACTTGACAGGTACTCCTTAATCATTTCATGGCGCTCCCTGTCTGTAAAATAACGCCCCGCTTTTTGAATGATTTTCTTCTCCATTTTTACACCTTTTTAATTTTTTAAAGTGTAAACCTATTTTAGGACAAGACAGCATTCAAAATGGAAGTCTATATTTACAAGAAAGGTTAAAGGCTGATGAAACTATTTTATTTCAAGTAGCAAATGAAGACGGTGCCCAAGAAAATTTGTCGATTCAAAGGATATATCAGCAAGACGGGAGGTTTTTATTACTTCCTGTTTCAAATTTAATAACCCCTCTAGAAGAAAGGGAGGAGTTTTTCAACAGGCTTACTTTACTCAAGATAACACCAGATTGTAAAAAAGAAATAAGGGAAATATTAATAAAACCAAGGAAATTGCCTTTTTTACTTAAAAATGTAAATGGTATAACACCACAAGGTCTTGTATACAATGATGTTTATTTTTATGGAAATATTAATACCGAATTATTACAAGTTGTAAATAAAATCAGGGCGAATTATGGTTTTGATGTAATAAATAAGTAATATCATTATGTATTATTTCCCCAGCTAGCCCACGTCCTCCCTAGTTGTAAAGCCGTAGTTGAAGCAACCGAATAAAGTAAATCCCTATTTTGAAAAATGCTGGTATAAATTATTCGTATTGGATCCGCTAACTAGCTTTTTAAGGCCCAAGTAAGTGTAGATGTTTTATGCATCAGGCACTGTTGAATTTCTAACTGGGAATTAAGCTTAACTCAGCAATGGGTTAAACCATAAAATTACAAACCTTTAAAAAATAAATTATGCTTTCGATAAATGATTTAGAACTTTTTGTAGAAAATAACCCACATCTTCAAATTTCTAGTGAGCAACGCAGAATAGATACAGAGCAACGTATCATAAACAGTATATTAGGGATAGAGAATAAGGTAGATTACTCAGAGGTTTATAAATATGAAAGCTGTAAAAGCCTTTTAGAGTACAAAAAACAAATTCCCAAAACAAAGGAGCTAGTTAAATCTATTAAGGAAATTATACTTAGAAATAATACATTGGAATGCGAAGAAGTACAAATGTGGTGTTTTGAAACCAAAGATTACTTTAATGATGAGTTATCCTTTTTTGGACTTATGTATCTTGATTCTGATGAGAATGAAAATGATGTTTTCAATATTCCAAACATTGGTGAGCCTATTAGTAAAAATGAATTTATTTCTATAATCCAATTTTGGGAAGCGCAATGGATTCTATACTGGAATGAGTATTATTTACCAATCGAGGAAAGGGGCAAAAATAGTGATGAAGTAATTGATGGCTATTATTCAACGCCTTTACCAGAATCAACTCCATCTGATTTAGACCAGATTAAGAATATCTTGAACATTGGTATTTAGAGCAAGTTCATTAAAAAAATCAGCAACTTGGTTACGGTCTCTCACCCAACAGTGGCCGTTACTTATTTTTGAAAAGGTGGTTATTGGTAAGGAAGGCTTCGCTTGGTGCGAAACCTTCCTTACAATTGTGTATTTAGCTATGGTTTTCGGCATTAATTATTCTTTTCTATCAACCAAACAACAATGTATTAGATTTTTAAAAATTGTTACTGTTATGAATACAAATACAATACGGCAGAAGCTACACAGTTTTTTGGAAGTGGCAGACGACAAAAAAATAAAAGCAATCTATTCTATGATAGAAGCAGAAATAGAGGACTCTTCGGAAGATTATTCCGCAGAACTGAAAGCAGAACTCGATAAACGTAATGATAACTATAAATTAAATCGATCCAAAATCATTACTCCTCAAGAAAGTAAAAAAAGGATTCAAACTATTCTATCCAAAGCAAGGGTAAATGAGCTTTAACTATATCCTTCTTGAACCTGCACAGGAAGAATATGAATCGTAAGTAAGGTGGTATATTATTAGAAGTGAGCAATCGGCAGTCAATTTTTTCAGGGCAATTGATGTAACGCTAGAATCAATTTGCGACTATCCCACCAGATGGAGGAACAAATACAAGAACTTTTTTGAATTGGGAGTTAAAAATATCCATTCACCATTATTTACACAATAGATAATCAAAACAAACTAATCATCGTACACTCAATATTTCACCACAAAAGGAATCCTCTTAAAAAATATTATAAAATAGTCTAAACATTGTCTAAGCCGTTACTTGTTTTTGATTAGGTGGGTGGTTAAGATGCTAAAGAAGGCTTCGCTTGGAGCGCCCCGACCTTTCGGCCACCCCTCGATGAAGGGAATTGGGACGCCGAAGCTAATAAAACGCTGGGCAGTAAGTATAAGTTGCTTTTTTGAATAGTATTGCATTGGATTACAAAGAAAAAGCAAGCTATGTGAACCCAATTTGCCATACCTAGTGAATAAACTTGGCATATTAAACATCTTATAAATCTTTAAACCCGCCCAAATCCTTATCCCGTAACGACTTCATTTTTTTGTAAACACAATGTGAAAAACCTAATTCAACCATTCCTCTCAGAGGTTGTAGTATTGTACTCCAATCGCACTTTTTATCCTGACTTTTAAGGTAAAATAAATTGGAGTTGCAGATAATGCATTTCCTGATGTGGTGACGACTTTAGGACTAACAAAAAAAATGAGTTATTTAGATATGCAGATTGAACCGATTTTACAAGAGAATAAAGACCGTTTTGTTTTATTTCCTATTACTCATCAAGACATCTGGCAGATGTATAAGCAAGCTGAAGCTAGCTTCTGGACTGCCGAAGAAATAGATCTTACACCCGATTTACAAGATTGGGCAAATAAATTGACTGAAGATGAACGCTATTTTATAAAACATGTGTTGGCTTTCTTTGCTGCTAGTGATGGCATTGTAAATGAAAACCTAGCTGTAAACTTTTTGAAGGAAGTGCAATATCCTGAAGCCCGCTGTATGTATGGGTTTCAGGTTATGATTGAGAATATTCATAGTGAAGCTTATTCATTATTGATTGATACCTATATAAAGGATGCGGTGGAAAAGGACCGTTTGCTGCATGCGATAGATACCATTGACTGTGTGCAGAAAAAAGGACAATGGGCATTGCGCTGGATAGATAAGGGAAGCTTTGCTGAACGATTAGTGGCTTTTGCTGCTGTGGAAGGCATCTTTTTTAGTGGTAGTTTCTGCTCTATCTTTTGGTTGAAGAAACGTGGTTTGATGCCGGGACTAAGCTTTGCAAATGAACTAATCAGCCGTGATGAAGGCTTGCATTGCGACTTTGCCTGCTTGCTTTACACACAACACTTAGTGAATCCATTACCAAAAGAAACAGTAACCGAAATAATTACGGACGCAGTGGAGATTGAGAAGGAGTTTGTGAGCAGTGCATTGCCGGTAAAGTTGATAGGCATGAACGCCGACCTTATGTGCCAATACATAGAATTTGTTGCGGACAGGTTACTATTAGCACTAAATTGTAATAAGGTATATAATGCTGTGAACCCATTTGACTTTATGGAGTTGATTTCATTGCAAGGCAAAACCAACTTCTTTGAGAAAAGAGTGGGCGAGTACCAAAAAGCTGGTGTGAAGGAAGGCTCATCGAAGGCATTTTCTATAGACGAAGACTTTTAGATAGTGATGAGTTGTTAGTGGTTAGTTATTAGACTGACCACCAACAACTTTTCACTAACAACTAATCATTAAACACTAATCACTAAATATATGTTTGTAATTAAACGCAGCGGTAAGAAAGAGGCCGTACATTTTGACAAGATTACGTCGAGAATAATGAAATTAAGCTATGGACTACAGCTTAAGAGCGACGACATCATTGAGATAGCCAAGAAAGTTATTATTGGTATCTACAATAATGTAACAACCACAGAGTTGGATAATCTTGCTGCTGAAACTGCTGCATCATTTACAACCAAGCATCCAGACTTTGCTGTTTTGGCAGCACGTATTGCTGTATCAAACTTGCACAAGAATACGGCTAAGTCATTTTCTGAAACTGCGGGATTATTGTATAATTACATTGACGACAAAACGAATGAAGCTGCGCCGTTGATTGCAGATGATATTTATAAAATCATTCTAGAAAATGAAGATGCACTGAATGGTTCTATCATTTATGAAAGAGATTATCACTTCGATTATTTCGGATTTAAAACTTTAGAGAAATCTTACTTGCTAAAGGTTCATGGTAAGATAGTAGAGCGTCCTCAGCATTTGTTTATGCGTGTGGCATTGGGCATACATAAAGCAGATATTGCAGCTGCAATAGAAACTTATAACCTGATGAGTGAAAAGTGGTTTATACACGCCACTCCTACCCTATTTAATGCGGGTACACCTAAACCACAAATGAGTAGTTGCTTTTTGCTAAGCATGAAAGATGATAGCATTTCTGGTATTTATGATACACTGAAAGATTGTGCTATGATTTCACAATCTGCTGGTGGAATTGGGCTAAACATCCATAATGTTCGTGCAACGGGTAGCTACATAAAAGGAACTAATGGAACTTCAAATGGTATTGTTCCTATGTTGAGGGTATTTAATGATACTGCCCGTTATGTAGACCAAGGTGGTGGAAAAAGAAAAGGTGCTTTCTCTGTTTATCTAGAACCTTGGCATGCTGATGTGTTTGAGTTTTTGGATTTGAGAAAGAATCATGGTAAGGAAGAAATGCGTGCAAGAGATTTGTTCTTAGCATTATGGATTCCTGATTTATTCATGAAGCGTGTAGAGGCTGATGGACAGTGGAGTTTGTTTTGCCCTAACGAAGCGCAGAATTTACATACAACACATGGCGCTGCATTTGAAGCTTTGTATGAAGGTTATGAGGCCGCTGGAAAAGCTAAGAAGACAATTCCTGCCCGTGAATTGTGGAATGCTATATTAGAATCTCAGATAGAAACGGGGACTCCTTACATGCTTTACAAGGATGCTGCAAACGAGAAGAGCAACCAAAAGAACTTAGGAACTATCCGTTGCAGCAACTTATGTACGGAAATTATTGAATACAGTGATGAAAATGAAACAGCAGTTTGTAACCTTGCATCTCTTTCATTGCCACGGTTTGTAGAAGGCAAGAAATTTAATTTCGAGAAATTATTAGAAGTAACAAAGATTGTTACCCGCAACCTTAATAAGGTAATTGATAATAACTACTACCCAATTCCTGAAACAAAGACGAGCAACATGCGCCACCGTCCGATTGGCTTGGGAGTGCAAGGTTTGGCAGATGCTTTCATGCTTTTGGGATTGCCATTCGAGAGCGAAATGGCTAAGATGTTGAATAAAAACATCTTTGAAACCATTTATTATGCTGCTTTGGTAGCTTCGAACGAGGTGGCTAAGGAACAAGGCGCTTATCAAACATTTGAAGGTTCTCCATTGAGTCAAGGAATATTCCAGTTTGATATGTGGAATGTGCAACCAAGCGACCGTTATGATTGGGCTGCACTTAAAGCAGAAGTGATGAAACATGGTGTTCGCAATTCATTGTTGTTGGCTCCTATGCCTACCGCTTCAACCTCTCAGATTCTAGGCAATAACGAATGTTTTGAACCATACACTTCTAACATCTACAACCGACGCGTTTTAAGTGGTGAGTTTGTGGTGGTAAATAAACATTTATTAAAAGACCTTGTAAGTCTTGGTTTATGGAACGATAACATGAAGCAACGCATCATTGCGGCTAATGGTTCGGTTCAGAACATTGAAGAAATTCCAGCTAACTTAAAGGAGATTTATAAAACAGTTTGGGAAATAAAACAACGTACTATCATTGATATGGCTGCCGACAGGGGTGCATTCGTTTGTCAGTCGCAATCATTGAACCTCTTTGTAGAGCAACCAAACTTTGCTAAGTTGTCTTCCATGCATTTCTATACTTGGAAGAAAGGTTTAAAAACAGGCATGTATTACTTGCGTACAAAGGCAGCAGCCGATGCTATCAAGTTTACAATAGATTCGAATGTTTTATCTCAAACAAAAACAGAAGCAGCCGAACAAATAGCTTGTTCTATAGATAATAGGGATGCTTGCGAAAGCTGTAGTGCATAAGAATAGTCGAAAGTTAAAAGTTGAAAGCAAAAAGTCGAAAGTAATTGGTTTTACTTTCGACTTTTTGCTTTCAACTAATAATAATTGAATTACGAATCGTTCCTTTCTGTAGATGACTCCCTGATTTCTAGAACAGACTTTATCACGATATTATCATTCACTAAGTTTGAACGTTTTTTATCTAAATGCTTGAAAAGAGTTGTTGCCGCAGTTACGCCCATTTCGAATGCAGGTTGACGAATGGTAGTAAGAGAAGGGCTTAAATAATTGGCAGTCTGCAAATTAGAAAAACACAACACCTTTATATCTTCTGGTATTCTTTTCTTCAATTCTTTGCACACTTGGTAAGTTATTAATGCAAATCTTTCTATAGATCCAAAAACGCCATCTATCTCTGGGTGGCTAACAAGTAACTCCTTTATTACTTTATAGTTAAAATCGAAGGCAGAGTCTGTACCAATACAGTGTATTATTTTTGATTCATCTATTTTTATATCATGCTTATTTAAAGCCTCTTTATACCCATTTACTCGCTTTATACCTATCGATAAATTATCTGATAAAGATAGGTAGCCAATATTCTTACAACCATTCTGAATGAGGTGTTCGGTAGCCGAGAATGCACTAGCAAAATCGTCGGTAACAATTTTTACTGTCTCTATTTCATGGCAAACCCTATCATAAAATACAATTGGCACTTCGTTACTAATACACCTTTCGAGGTAATCGTACGATTTTGTATTCAAGGTTACCGACATAATTATTCCATCCACACGTCCATTTTGTAAGTGTTCTATGATGCTCTTTTCATGTTCCACATCCTCATGTGTAATGTAGATAAGGAGGTGATAATCCTTTTCGCGTGCCACAGCTTCAGCTCCATTTATTACCTGTAGAAAGTAACTATTGTTTATTTCTGGTACAATTAGACCAATGGTTTTGCTCTTTTGATGGCGCATATAACTGGCATAAGGATTTGGTTTATAGCCCAACTCTTTTGCCTTTGCTAATATTTTTTTCTTGGTACTTTCCCCTATTTCATGACTATCACGTAGGGCTTTAGACACTGTAGAAACCGAGAAGCCGAGTTGTGCGGCCATCATTTTTAAATCAACCTTCGACATCTTTTTTTATTTTTAGCTATTCAATCGTTACAGCTACGAAAATAAGCGAAAAGTTTTCGTAAATAATATTTTTTACAAGAAAATTTATTTATTGAAAGTTAACTATTGCAAGTAAAGGGAGATATAAGCCTTAAAAGCGCAAATTTTGTGCTTGTCTAGCTGGCTAGAATGTTTGTCTAGCTAGCTAGCTAGAATGTTTGTCTAGCAGGCTAGAATGTTTTTCTAGCTGGATAGAATGTTTGTCTAGCTAGCTAGATTGTTTTTCTAGCTAGCTAGAATGTTTGTCTAGCTGGCTAGAGTGTTTTTCTAGCTGGATAGAGTGTTTTTCTAGCTGGATAGAATGTTTGTCTTTCTAGCTAGAGTATTTGTTGGATAAGAGAGATAGATTTTCTCCATTGATTATTTGGCTATAATAATTTTTTGCAAATAAATCGCGTTACCAATGGTTGTTTTTAGATAATAGTTGCCATTGGCAAAATTGTATGTAGGGATGCGAATTGAATTATTGGAAGGAGAATAATTTGCTTGAAAAATTACTCTACCGGTTGCATCAGATATAGAAACTGAAAGCAGAGAAATGCCGTATTTATTCAATACTACATTGACGTAATCTTTCGCAGGATTTGGGTAAACAGTTATACGCTCATTTACAGGAACCGCAATCTTTACCACTTCACTATAGCTAGCAAACGTGTTTTTATCTATCTTTTTTAATCGATAATAAACTACATCTCCACTATTTACATCGGTAACATCCGTGTAAGAGTAACTGTTACCACTTATAGCCTTAATATTGGCAATAGAGGTAAACGTAGATCCATCGTTGCTTCTTTGCACTTCATAACCAATCAAATTAAGCTCATTGGTAACGTTCCATTTTAGTAACACATTACTTCCACTTTGCTTTGCAGTGAAAAACAATAAGTTTACAGGCAAGGTAGATAATCCCGGACAGGCTGTATTCCAAATTCTATTTACCAGTTGAGGGCTATCAATAAAAGGGTTTCTATTATGCTGAAAACTGTAAGTAGCATTATTTCTATCAATTTCTTTTTTACTAACTGGATCTTGGTTATGCCACTTAATCATCATTTGTAAAAATGGAAGTTTCACCGCAGGAAAAGTATTATTATCGAAACTCTGAGCAGCATCAGCATTAGAAGACCATGTAGGGATATTGTCCTCATACATAGTTACAAAATATAAAAAAGCTCTAGCAACATCGCCTTTAAATTCATCTCTCGGTTCGAAAACTGTTCCTGTAACACCTGCAATACCAGATTGTCCGAGCTTACTTCCATTGCGGCTAGTATAGCTAGCCTTTGCAACTTCTCCGTAAGGAAAGTTTGAACGCTTGCCATTTACATAACCATCTGTAGGGAAAATAAAGTTATAATCTGTAGCAGGGCCATTAGTAGATGTACTACCACTAAACCAGCTTAGGGGAATAGAATGTTCTCTATTGTAGCAACTTCCTTCTCCATTATATGTACCACACTGTGAGGTTATTGGGGCGTATTGGTAAGGATCCGTGCTATCAGAATTTGTAGAATAAATATCCCAAATTACGTCGGAAGAACCTGTACCCACTGTGCGTGGCTTTAAGTCTGACAAGGCATATTGTGTCCATAGATTGGAATATGTTTTGGGAGAAACACTAGATGAAATTATCGATTTTAGTGTAGATTTTAATGTGTCGCAATATTTATTTCCTACACCGTTATAATAACCTACAGGTGGTTGTGCTTGAAGGCTAGTAATAAATAATGCAAAAAAGAGTGTAGTAAACAATAATTTCATTAGTAAATTTTTACAATAACTGCAAATATAGTAGCCTATTGGCATTTTTTTAAAATACGCCCCAAGTCAACCTGTTCAGTTTATTAATATTATCGGCTACCGAAAAGCAGACTACCAATCCTAACCATTGTACTTCCCTCGGCGATGGCAATTTTATAGTCGCCACTCATTCCCATGCTGATAATGGATAATTGGCAATTGGCAATTGTTAGGGTACCGTATTTATCAAAGAGGTTTTTTAATTTTTTAAATTCTGCTTTTACTTTTTCATCATTTTCAGAAAAGCTAGCCATCCCCATCATCCCTACTATGCGAATATTATTTAAGTTAGAGAGATTGTTCTCAGAAAACAATTGGTCAATCTCGTTTTCATCAAATCCAAACTTAGTTTCTTCTTCTGCAATAAATATTTGTAGTAAGCAATCTATCACTCGGCTATGCTTAGCAGCTTGTTTATTTATTTCTTTCAATAACGAAAAACTATCCACTCCATGAATTAGGTGAATAAACGGGGCAATGTATTTTACCTTATTACTCTGCAAATGACCAATGAAGTGCCACCTAATATCCTTAGTTAGTAGGGCTTCTTTTTCCACTAACTCTTGTACATAATTCTCCCCAAAATCCCTTTGTCCCAACCGATAAAGTTCTTCTATATCCAAGGCAGGCTTTGTTTTACTAACCGCTACCAAGGTAGTATTAGTCAGTTTTAGTTCTTCTAGTAATGAATTATAAGCTTCTGTGTTTATCATTTATCAATTATAAATTATCAACTAACTGTGTTCTTCCCAAACTTGCACCAAATGTACCAATACTTCCACTGCCTTATACATATCTTTTACCCCAATCCATTCGTGCTTGCTGTGAATAGCTTGCATCCCAGTAAATATATTAGGGCATGGCAAACCCATAAAACTAAGTCTGCTGCCATCTGTGCCCCCACGTATTGGTTCCTTCACTACTTGCAAGCCAGCTCTTTTGTAGGCTTCTTCCGCATAAAGAGTAATGTGTGGATGATGCTGCAATATTTCCTTCATATTCCTATATTGCTCCTTCACATCAAAACTAATTGTGGCCTTTGGATGCTTGGCAATAACATCTTCAGCAATTTGTTTTAACCTATTTTCATGTTCTAAAAGCTTGGCAGTTTCAAAATCTCTTATTATAAAAGAGATACTTGCCTTTTCTGCAATGCCCTCAATCTGAACTGGATGTACAAAACCTTGTCTTTTCTCTGTTGTTTCGGGACTCCACTCATCTGTAGGTAATGCTGCTGCTATTTCTCCAACTATTTTTATTGCATTTACTAACTTATCTTTTCCGTAACCTGGATGAGCAATCACACCATGCACAGTTATTGTAACTCCATCAGCACTAAAAGTTTCATCTTCAAGCGTTCCGGCCTCACCACCATCTAGGGTGTAAGCCACGGAAGCACCCAGTTTGTCAAGGTCTAGTTTAGCTGTACCTGCACCTACTTCTTCATCAGGAGTAAATAAAATCTTTATGGCTCCATGCTTTATTTCTGGGTGTGTTACTAAGTAATTAGCTAAATCCATTATCTCAGCAACACCACTCTTGTCGTCAGCACCAAGAAGCGTATCTCCACTAGCGGTTATGACGTCAAATCCAATATGTTCCTGCAAATAGGGGTATTGTTCAATACTTATAATTTGATTAATATCATAAGGTAACACAATATCTCTACCATCAAAAGCGTTATGTAGAATGGGTTGCACATTTGTTCCACTACAATCTGGGGCTGTATCAACATGACTACAGAAACAAACAACGGGAACATCTTTGTTAGAATTTGAAGGTATTGTAGCGTACACATAACCAAACTCGTCACTATGGGCATCAATAATTCCCATGGCTTGCAACTCAGTTGCGAGGAGGTTGGAGAGTGTTTTTTGTTTTTCGGTTGATGGATGAGTAGGGCTTTCAGGATTGCTTTGTGTATCTACTTGTACATATCTTAAAAACTTTTCTACTACTGTAAACTTGTATGATTCAAACATTAGTGCTATTTTGCCACAATATTATAATTAATTAACTGATGAGCAATATTTTACACGTAAAACAAGGATGGATAAGAGCGCTACTATTTTTCTTTGTAGGCGTTATCATTAGCGGTTCAATCGCAAGTCCTATTCATACTTTCATAGAAGAGGGAGGTCTTGGGGGTACACATACCGCAAATCAATCGTTGCTAGATGTTTTTCTTTTTTATGTAATTAACTATATCGGCATACTTCTTTGTCTATGGTATTTTAGAACTAAGATTGACGGTGAATCTATCCTTACCCTAGGCTTCAAATGGTCTGGTTTTAGTAAGGATGCATTATTGGGGGCTAGTGTTGCTATTTTGATTGTAGGTGCTGGAACCACACTATTATATGTAGGAGACAATTTAAAAGTATATAGATTAAACTTCAACGTGTTAAATCTGTTGGCATCTGCCTTGCTGTTTATTTTGGTGGCTTTTGTAGAAGAGGTTGTTATTCGTGGTTATGTGCTGATAAACTTAATGGAAGACATGAATAGATGGCTTGCATTGTTTATATCGGCAATACTTTTCACATTGATGCACCTAGGAAATGAGGGTATTAACTTGCTAGCTGACTTAAATATTTTCATTGCTGGAATCCTATTGGGAGTAAATTATATATATACAAAAAACCTTTGGTTCGCCATTTTCCTCCACTTTTCATGGAATTTTTTCCAAGGAAGTATTATTGGATTCAATGTGAGTGGTATGAAAATAGACACAAGCGTTATGGAGATTATTACCAATGGGCCAAATGAGATAACTGGCGGTTCATTTGGTTTTGAAGGATCTGCCTTTGCTGCCATTCTTCAACTAATAGCTATTGTAGCTTTAGCCATGTTTTATGAGAAAAAGTATGGCAAAAAGTTGGTAAAGTCATATAAAAAAGCAGTTGCTATTACCCCAACACCTTCCATTACTGATGACACTGAATAATTTATGGGAGAACCAAATTTGTCATGTTAAAAGTAAAGTAGTTTGCACAGGATAAATGCTAATTGCTTATGAAATAAATTAAATCATCATATCCATTATTAAAATCATTTTATACTTAGTACAAGGGTGCATAAAAGATTTTCGCTTTTAAGACGCATTGATATGCGTCTCTACATTCGCAACATAATTTATAAAGCGAAAAACTTTTATGCGCCCTTAGTACAAGTAGTCTTTGATAGGTTTAGAGGATTAACTACTTTCGCAAAAAATAATTAGTATGCCATCATTTGATATAGCAAGTAAAGTGGATATCCAAACCTTGGATAACGCAGTAAACACAGTGAAGAAGGAAATTAATGGAAGATTCGACTTTAAGAATTGTCATGTAGTAATCGAATTAAATAAAAAAGATTACCTACTAAAACTTGAAGCAGATAGCGATATGAAGCTTGAACAAATAATAGATGTCCTCATTAGCCGTAGCATGAAGCAAGGTATTGATGCTACAGCCTTCGACTTTGAAAAGGAAGCTTATCCGAGTGGCAAAATAGTGAAGAAAGAAGTAACTGTTCGGAATGGACTAAAACAAGACGATGCTAAAAAGATTGTAAAGCTTATAAAAGAAAGTGAAATAAAGGTTCAGGCTGCTATCATGGACAACATAGTTCGTGTAACAGGCAAAAAGATTGATGACCTACAGGCGGTAATGGCAAAATGTAAATCAGCTGCATTGGGCTTCCCTTTACAGTTTGACAATATGAAGAGCTAGATTAGAGTTTCTAGTTATTAGTCAAAAGTTTAAAGTCGAAAGTCGTAAGTCGAAAGACAAATTGAGAGAGGTAGTAAGGAAGGTAAAAACTCTTTACTACCTCTCTGATTTTATCAAACAACTAAAAACTTTCAACTTTTAACGGGTGCATAAAAGATTTTCGCTTTTAAGACGCATTGATATGCGTCTCTACATTCGCAACATAATTTACAAAGCGAAAAACTTTTATGCGCCCCTTTTGACTAACGTCTTTCGACTTTCAACTTTTGACTTTCGACTTATGACTAACAACCTTCGACTTTCAACTTTTGACTAACGACTTTCAACTTCCTACTATATTTGTCGCAAAGGAATCTTATGCAATTAATAGAGGTAACGAATGCATCACATGAAAAGGAATTTGTAGAGATAAACGCTACACTAAACAAACAAAACCCTGTATACATACGCCCATTAGATAAAGAAGTAACGGAATATTTCAATCCAAAATTTAATAGACATTTCAAACATGGCGAGGCGATAAGATGGATATTAACGGATGCAAACGGGAAAACAATTGGTAGAATAGCCGCATTTGTTAGTACCATGTACCTAAACAAAGGCACTGAATTTCCAACAGGCGCAGTTGGTTTTTTTGATTGTATTGATGACCAAACCGCTGCAAACACACTATTTGATGCTGCCAAAGTTTGGTTGCAATCTAAGAACGCAGAAGCAATGGATGGCCCTGTAAATTTTGGTGACCGAGATAAATGGTGGGGTCTATTGATTGATGGATTTAATAAACCACCCGTTTATGGCATGGCTTTCAATCCTAATTACTATCAGAAGTTACTGGAAGGTTATGGGTTTAAAAACTTTTATAACCAGTACTTCTATACAATGGGGGTAGATAAAAAGTTTAGCCCTAAAATACTTGAACGTCATGCTCGTTTTAAATCTAAACCAGATTATAGTGCGCGACATATAGACTTAAAACAAATAGAAAAGTACGCTTCCGATTTTGCTACAGTTTATAATACTGCTTGGGCACAGCATGGTGAGGCAAAAGAGTTGAGCCAAGAACAGGTTCTGAAGCTTTTTAAGCAAATGAAGCCCATTATGGATGAGCGCTTAGTGTGGTTTGCCTATTATAAAGACGAGCCCATTGCTATGTTTATCAATATTCCAGATATAAACGAATACTTCAAACACTTTAATGGCAAATTTGGTTTAATAGAAAAACTGCGTCTTTTGTGGATGAAGAAAACAGGTTATTGTAGAAAAGCAACTGGACTAGCCTTTGGGGTTATTCCAAAGTTTCAAGCTCTTGGCATAGATAGTTACATCATACAAGAAGTGGGCTTATTTATACAAGAAAAAGGTTGGTATGATGAATATGAAATGGGCTGGACGGGCGACTGGAACCCAAGGATGTTAGGCATTTACAAAAACCTAAATGGTGAGGTAAGCAGACATTTAGTAACCTATCGTTATATATTTGATGAAAATAAGAACCCATTTGAGAGACATCCTGTAATGGAATACACAAGACCAGAATGATAGTTATTAGTGGTTAGTTATGAAATTTGAGGTATGAGAGTTGAATAAATATAGTGTTATAGTTTGTTATATTTTACTTACCCTAACCCATTTAATCAGTGGTAAAGTCTGTAGTAAAGATACACCTTGGGAGAAAATAGCTTCCGTTCTTTGTGGGTAAGACAAATTTGAATTATTATTGCCCCGTTATGAAATTACTATTATTTTCTTTCTGCCTTTGTTTGTTAACCTCAACATTATTTGGACAGTATTATTTTACTGATATTGTTACTAGTGCACAAAGCGAAACACAATTCAAACTATTAATAGAAGCAAAAGTAAAACAAGTAAAAGCAATAAACTACGATGCTCAAGGCAGAGTTATTGAGGGCTTTGCTATAGAACAGGCAGTTATTGATGGGGGAAAAAAGGTAATTACAAAAACAAGTGTCCCAAATAGTAGTACTTCTGTTTTGGAGAATACTTATGCAAATGAAAAGTTGGTTACTTCTACTAATAGTAATATGCAGACTTTTACTACACTTTCTACCACAACAACCTACACCTACAATGATAAGGACAGAATAACAACAATAATATCTACCTCTTCCGATACAGCTGCATCAACCGGTTTTTTAGCAGAAACACATTCTTGGCAATACAATGATAAAGGTAATCCAACTCTGATGTATAAAGTAAAGGGAATGAAAGATACCTTAAAAGTATTAATTACTTATGATGAAAAAGGTAATGTAGCAGAAGAAAGATGGACTAAGAGAGGACAGGTAACCGAGAAATACTATTATTATTATAATGAAGCAGGCTTACTAACCGATGTAGTGAGGTTTAATGACAGAGTAAGGAAGCTTATGCCCGACTTTATTTATGAATACGATTCGGAGGGTACAATAACCAAAATGACACAAGCCATTAGAGGAGGCACCGATTACCTTGTTTGGGTTTATACCTACAACGATAAAGGGCTTAAAGAAACAGAAAGTTGCTACAACAGAAAAAAACAGTTGGAAGGAAAGGTGGTGTATGAATATAGTTATTAGAGGTTAGTTGTTAGTGATTAGTTATTAATGCCGTTTATTGAAGAGGAAAGACAAATTACCGCAGAGTTATTTAAACAGGGAAACGCAGAGGGAAAATCTTAAATAGGAGATAATAGGTTTGAATTTAAGAACGCAGAGGTGGAGAGTATTATCATATTCTCTTAACTAAACGGCGTTATATTAGTTATTAGAATTGACTAACCACTAATAACTAATCACTAACAACTAATATAAAGTGCTATTTTTAACCCGATGTACGGCTACACAGACAAAACATACTTTGAATACGATTTGTCGGATAACCTTGTCCTAGGTAATGCTATCTCCTTGCAGGAGGCGAACCAAATATTCGAATTCTTTAAATCTCATTGGCTCTTTAAGTGGAATGATGCCCACAATGATTGTGAGGACAGGGCAAACGCTATCTGCATATTGTTAGATCAATGGCGGATCCCAAACTATAAAGGATGGGTATTTAGTGGCTATTACCTTAAAGGTGAATATGGATCACTCATAAATTCCTGGAACTATCATGTAGCCGCTTTGCTTCCTGTTTATATAGATAACATCACTTATTTATACGTTATCGACCCTGCCACGCTACCCCAATTGGATACCATAGAATACTGGGCTAGCAATGTAACCGAGTTTCCTTACAGTTACTATCTCGTAAAAACTGGCAATTACTACATCTTTCCCGCTGAATATATCCAACGCGACAACTGGCATTGGCGCGACCAAGAAAACACCCGATGGACGATAGAAGGACTAGCAGGCATTAATGGTGTAGCACCAGATGGGGAATATTATCTAAACAACAACAGAAAGATTATTGAACGAACGAGGGTAGAGTTCAATAAACTAAAATATGGAGGTTCTCCTTTCAGATAAAAGAGTCATCACGCCACTTTCATCAATAAAAATCTCTTGTTCCTCTTGCATCATCGCAACTACTTTCCAAATGGTGTCACGAGATTGCTTAGGCATAGCTTCAAAGAAGGTAAGAAACGAAGTATGACCTACATTCAGGTAATCTAAAATGTGTTTTCGTATGGCAGCAAGTTCAGCAGTATCGGTCGGTTTCTTCTTTTTTTTCAAACAATTATCACACACCCCACAAGTTCCCGCATCTAAGTCTCCAAAATAGAGGGCAATATATTTACTTCTGCATTGTTCATCAATCAAAGCAAACCACTTCATGTCATTTACCCTTTCTTCAAAAGCTTTCTTCCGTCTAGAATATGCAGGATGATTGATGTTTATAAACTTAGCAGGCGCCCTATCCAATATAAAATGTATTTGTGGCGTTTCCTTTTGTGGCTGATACCGTATAATGCCATACGACTGTAATTGCAAGAGTTTAGTTTTTACATCAGCCTCTTTTATGCGTAGTGTCTTTGCAATACGTTTCTCCGAAATACTTACTTGGTTATCGTATATGCCACTGTAGCTACGCAACAAACTTTTAGCAACAGGATCTAACAGAGGCAAAGTTTGTTCTAAATCGTTTAAGACCTCTTTTTCGGCAGTAAAAGTTACTTTAGATGGAAGGAAAACAGTTTCATTAAATGATAGATGCCCTTCCTGTTCCAATACTTTCAATACCGAAACTACTACTGCCGAATTGAGCTTAAAGTTCTTAATAAAAGTAGCAATATCAAAGTCATAATAATTGCCCTCACCTACCCCAACAGGAATATTTAAAAAGTTTGCCAATGCCTGGTAAACGTTACTTAATACTTCAATAGATGGATACCGTATTTCTGGCAACTCTTCCAATTTCTTTATATCTTGGTCATTATATAGCAATATAGCATAAGCTTTTTCACCATCTCTACCTGCCCTTCCAGCTTCCTGATAGTAACTCTCCAAGCATTCAGGAATGTCAAAATGTATTACGGAGCGCACATCGGGCTTATCAATCCCCATTCCAAAGGCGTTAGTACATACCACCACACGCGTTTTGTTTTCTATCCAGTCTTGTTGCTTTTTACTACGCTCTTCTTGCAACAGGCCTGCATGATAAAAATCTGATGATATATTTTGCAAGGCTAATAATTGTGCTATCTGTTGGGTTTGGTTACGGCTACGTGTATAGATAATACCACTTCCCTTTACGCTATTCAAAACATCTATTACCTTATTTATCTTACTATCCACCTTAAAAGCAGAGTAGGAAAGGTTGGGGCGTTCGAAGCTTTGTTTAAACACTTTTACCTTTCGTAGTTTCAGCTTGGTAATAATATCCTCCTCTACAATAGCCGTTGCAGAAGCGGTAAGGGCAATGATGGGTACAGTTTTAAGTACATTACGTAAAAAAGAAATCTTTAGATATGGTGGGCGAAAGTCGTAACCCCATTGGCTTACACAGTGTGCCTCATCAACAGCTATCAGGTTACAATCCAACTTGGGCAAGTACTTCTGGAATAGGTTTGTTTCCAATCTTTCAGGAGATACATACAAGAATTTATAGTTACCAGCCACCGTATCGTCCAGAATATTTTCTACATCTAAAGTAGAGAGTCCACCATAGATGGCTACTGCAGGGATACCACGACTTAGAAGGTTTTCCACCTGATCCTTCATCAAAGCCACCAAGGGGGAAACTACCAAACACATACCCTCCATCGCCATTGCTGGCACCTGAAAGCAGATAGACTTTCCGCCACCAGTAGGAAGCATAGCAAACACATCATTTCCTTCAAGGACAGAATTTATGATGGCTTCCTGATTGCCTCTAAAGCTTGTATGCTGCCAATATTGCTGTAGTATCTGTGTGGGCGTTGTCAATAAAGTAATTTATGAACTGAAGATAAAGAGATAAACCGATTTTTCAAAGTTATAGAACTTATGGTATAGAAAAGATTTGAGTTTTTAGATTGAGGAACAGAATACTTGGTATACCTGAATATCCACTTAAAAAAAAGTGCAGCCACCACCCGAAGGAAGTAACTGCACTCTTCAGTGAACATTGAGCAGTTATCAGTAACTGATAACTGATAACTGATAACTGATAACTGATAACTGTAATTAGTTTATCACCCATTTAATTGATTGGCGTTGATTGTTACCATTTACAGTAACAAAGTATACACCTTTTGATAGTGATGCCGGTAGGCTGATGATTTTACTTTCACCAACATTTACTTTCCATACAATTTTACCATAAAAGTTTGTTACCACAATCTCGGTGTTGCTGCTTGTGCCTGTTAACTCCACTTTTGCATAACTGCTTGATGGATTAGGATACAACTTCACCCCAATATTATTGGCACTCTGGCTCGTACCCATTACCCTCAATTGATTATTTGCTGCTATTGGTGACACCGCATTTACAATGGTAAAGCTTGCTGTTGCAGTTGCTGCAACAGAATTACTTGTTGCTGCCACTGTAGCGGTTGCTGTATAGCTACCAACACTTATAGGTGGGGTGGCACTTGCAGTATAAGTTGTAGCTCCTGTGCCTCTGTAAACCCAACTTACCGTACCATTACCTACATTACCTGTTACGCTGTTTGGTCCTTTTCTGACAGTATCTGCTGTATAAGTACCTACTGTAATGGCAATAGTTGGTGTAGCCTTAGTAATGGCAAATGTGGTAGCTGTAGAACTTGCAATACCATAATTACCAATGGCTGCTACGGTAGCTGTTGCGGTATAAGTACCCGCATTGGTTGGTGGTGTTGCACTTGCTGTATAACTTGTTCCGCTTACGCCTACATAGCTCCATGTTAGGCTTCCGTTGCCTGTATTGCCTGTTACAGCCGATGGTCCTTGACCTACTCCGTTGTACACATAACTGCCTACTGTTACTTTTATAGTTGGCACAATGGCTTTAATTGTTACAGACCCTGATACACTACTAGTTACTGTACATCCCTTGCTATTGGTTACAACTACATAATAGTAGTTTGTTCCTAAGCTAGTGGTAGGTGGTGTATAGGTTGCTGCTAATGCCCCGGTT
>CANCVE010000088.1 GCA_947381435.1 Chitinophagaceae bacterium | reverse complement strand
GGATTTGATGGCGAGTTAGATAAGGGTATCTGAATCAGGATTAGAATGATTGCTGGATTAGTAGGATAGAACTCCCACGTTATATATCATCATTCTAATCCTGTTTCAGGCAAATAAATTCGCTGTTGTTGGTGTTCTTAACCAATTACAATAAAAGAAGAAGTCATATAATTGAATACTGAAACTTCTATTAATTGTTGTTGATAAAGAAGAATAAATGGCGGTGAGTGGGGAATAGCAACAAGGAAGTAAAAATCTCCATTGCGGATATACTCAATTGGACAGACAGTAGATTTTGCAACTTTTGAAAAGTTACCAAATCTTGCACCCTAATTTTTGAAATGTACCACATTGGTTGGAGATTACTGGGAAAGAGGGGATATATTAATATCCTAGGACTCATGTAATACTTTGGAATTTGAAATGTTTAAATTTGCATCTTTGAAAGTTGTAATATTGTTTTTGGAAACTTGCAATCACCTAAAGTGTTTTATTAATATTTAAACAATTAAAATCTATTTTATGAAAAGAAAAGAAGCCTTATCAATGATATTGATGGGGATTTTGATACTTATTTCAACGATTTTTATTTCCTGTAAAAAAAATACAAATGGAGATAACAAAGTAATCTCCCAAATGGGTTACATTACCCAATACAACTCTACAGACACTAATATCAAGATAAACCAAGCAGTTGCGTTATTTGATTCAGCAGCAATTATGGATAGTATTGATTGGATAAAACCTCCTACCAAAAATTATTACGAGTGGTCTGTAACTCCAAATAATGGCTGCTATACCATTAATGGCAACAAGAATCTACCAATTGTAAAGTTTCAATTTCTGTGCGCTGGCATCTATCGTATTAGTGCTAACATTTATGATTCATTGTCACATGAATTAATTGGAAAAACAAATACAACACAAGTTTATGTTAGTTCAGATACTTTATATCCAACACAAGCTATTAAATTAAATGATATATTAATGCTGCGTACAAATGTCACAAAAACATGGAATGCTCCCAACCACACCTCCTCTCCTCCCGATAATATATATGTTCAATTGATGTATAAGACGACAGCTACTTACAATTACTTTCGATACTTACAGCTACAATATAAAACAAATATTGACCTCAATAGCTATTCGTATGTTTTTGCAGATAGCTTACGATTAATCAGCTATCCTTTTGCCCACGGTGAAACATCATTATTTTCTGCTGAAGGAGTAATTGAATTTAGTGGTTTAACGATTGGCGTGCCTGCTAATTTGAATATTACATGGCTTGGCAAAACTTATTCTGGCACACTAACATTAGATAAAGATTTTCATCTGACAACTACTTGGAATAACAATGGTGCAGTAATAATTAATTAAGGTTACCGCCGCAAGTGTTTCCACAGTCGCGTGTAATGCAAAGCATCACTTGTGCCTACCTATTGAACCAGTTTGTAACTGAAAATCGCTTAAATAAAAGTATCTAGCTCATTAATGTCCAAGTTAGTTCAGAAGATATATGTTTGAATGATTAAAATTCCTCAACATTGTTGTTGGTCAAGAAGACCAAACAACAGCGAGTGGGGGAAGACTAACAAGGGAGTAAAAGTCTTTATTGCGGATACACTCAATTGGACAGACAGTAGATTAGTTTTGGCAACTTTTGGAAAGTTACCAAATCTTGAAGCCCAATTTTCGAACAGTATGCTACTTCTTCGTTTTCTTATATCGCATTATAGCTTCCAAATAATAGTAATCTCCGTAATTTATTGGCACATCTATTTCTCCGGTTGCTTTACCTTTTGGCCAATTGCCTACACAATGTTTAATAATAAAGTTGCAATTGCCACTACTTGCTAGATATTCTGGCGTAGAAAGTGTGGAAAGTATCTTTTCAGCTTGTTTATAATAACGCTCTTTCTGTTCCTTTCCTACATAATTCTTTAACTCTAATAAGGCAGAAGCCATAACTGCGCCAGCAGAAGCATCACGATAGGTGTCGGGTATTTTAGGATCATTAAAGTCCCAATATGGAATCCCGTCTTTGGGATAATTTGGATTATTCAATATGAAATCAGCAATATGATTCGCTAGATCCAAATACTTTTTGTCGTGGGTATAGCGATACATCACCGTAAAACCATACAATCCCCAAGCTTGTCCTCTTGCCCAAGCAGATTCATCGGCAAAGCCTTGATTGGTTATCTTTCTAAGCACTTTGCCTGTCAGGCTATCATAATCTACTACATGATAAGAACTAAAGTCTTTTCTAAAATGATTCTCCATATCATGGTCGGCATGTTTGATGGCTATTTGCTTGTACGTATCATCCCCAGTTAGCTTACTAGCTTCAAACAATAATTCTAGGTTCATCATATTATCTATGATAACAGGATAAGTATATTGCTTATAGTCCCAAGATTTTATTACACCTACATTTGGATGAAACCTTGTTGCCAATGACTTTGCAGACTGTATGATAATCTGTTTATAAGCCTCACTCTTGGTGTCGTTTAATCCTGCTCCAAAGGGTAGGTACATCATAAACCCAAGATCGTGCGTGGTTGTATTGTATTGTTCTTTTTCTAACGCAACACTCCATTTAATAGCAGCTTTTTTATAAAAATCATCCTTAGTTAAATCATACAATAACCACAAAGACGCAGGAAAAAATCCGCTACACCAATCATCACTTTTTACGGTTCGTAGCGTACCATCAGGCTTTGTGCTACGAGGAAAACGAGTACTATCCTTGTATTCATTTACTGCACGAGCATATTGTGTGGAGGTTGTTTTTATTACTTCCTTCAAGTCAATTTTGTTCTGTGCTTTTGTTGTTTGATTCAATAATAATCCACTAACTACGATTATTATTCCCTTTTTAATATTGTTCATCATTAAAGATTTATTTAAATTATTAAGCCAAACCTATTCTCCCTTCTTAAAGCTATAGATAAACTTGCCCTTTGCCTGTGGATCCTTAGCCGTAAACAACACCCTAGTAATCACCTTATTATCCCAATGGCGCATCAGTTTACCATACTCTGGCCCCGTCATCAATGGGGTTTCTGTACTTACAGAAAAGGCCTCACCATCATATCTAAGAACCAATTTATCCTTATCTCCCACAAAAATAACCTTGCCTTTTTGAGTTAAATCTACTTTGGCAACGGTCATAAACGTTTGTTGCAAAGATGTGGGTTTCTTGTCTAATAAATATTCATCTACCACCATCACTTCTTCTTTATCTTTTAGTAAACTATTGGTTCTTTTCCAAGAAACAACACCCGCTTCTTTGGGATAAGTACCTGCAATATTCATCACCAATTTATCTTCTTTTGCAGTGGTTGTGTTCACCACATCTTTGGCCGTAAATTCTTTGCCTTCGTGTTCTCCAAATCCATTAATGGTGGGCAAATTATGGTATTGAGATTGATTATTCCATAATTCATACCGATGACTAGAAAAGGTTTTAGCGGTGTACGTTCCCCTGCCCGCATCAATTAAAAAGGGTTCATTATTCAGGTAAATAAGAAAATCGCCTACATCATTATGGTTGTGGCTCTTGCCATTATGCCCCGCATGAGTACCCAAAAACAAGTTTCCTTTTGTTCGGGCTGTCATTGTTTGCACATCATTAATCCAAACATGTTCAGGGGATTTGTAAGGAGTTGAGAAAGTAGGCATCGTTTTTATCGTTATAAAATTCTCTATAGACCTAAACTTCTGAAAACTATCAACACTGTAATATGGCTTGCTATTGGCACTTTGCCACAATCCAAACTGCTTCATTTGTTCATCATTTATGGCGATGCCAAAGCGGTATAAAAAAGCTCCACTCAGGTTGTTGATAGTTGGTTCGCCATCGCCAATATTCACAAAATAATTGCCCCCAATGTGCATTTTATAGATGTAGGAAGCCATCTTTTGTATCAATGGCACATCAAAAATTGTCACCTTGTTATTGGTTCCTTTTTGCGCCCATTCCAAACAATCGAAGGCACTCGCACCGGCTGCATCCCAATAATGAGCACCTTCATCGCAACCACCATCATCGCCCAATCCATTAAAATATCTATCTACGCCCTTCATGCCGTCATACAACATTTCGCTTCGTTTGGCATTGTCTTTTTCAATTAAAAGATTGGTCGCTATAAAATTAGACATGATCCAAGGATTCCAATTATTCACTTTTACATCCTTTTTCAGGTAAGGATATTTATCCAGATTCTCTATCAAAGGTTTAAAGAAACGCTTATTGACTTCTAGTACAATCCGCTTGCGCAACAGCGGGCTAACTGCATCGAGTTTATCCCCAACAAAATAATTTACTAAGCCCAAAGTAGTAGCTGTTTCGGCAGTAAACAGTTCCACATAAGGGTTCTCAACATCTGCTATGCCTTGCGAAGGAATAATATGCGCAGGCACACCCCAATAACTTTCTTCGCAGATAGACCATAACCCTTCCATGATGGCATCCATAAAACGTCCCTTACCTTCAATGCTTTCTGCAACAGCCAACTGGGCAAGAGTGGTGCGTTTTACAAAAGATTGGTCTTCATAAAGCGATCTCGTACCATTCTTTTTGAAGGCAAGTATTGAACTAAAAGAAACGGAGTTAAACTTAAATTTCAGTCCACGCTCTCCATCTTTTATTAGTTTATTCAAAATGCTATCAGGCACTTGCTGCTTCCATTCTTCTGGAGAGGAAGGAAAAGGTTTGAACTTTTCGATGGGCACAATCGCTTGATTGATGTCTGACAATGTGTATTTGCTCATCAACAGATTCCGTTGTGTAACTTGAGCATTGGAATTAAAGCAGGTAATAACTGCGACGGCTATTATTATTTTCTTCATGGTGTTTCTGTTTAAACCTGTCAGGTCTAATATTTAAAATGATGAGGTTAACAAAAAAGTATGTTCTACAGGCTGAGCCACCTTGTAGGCATCTTCCCTAAATGTATCAAAGTCTTGCAACAACTGCTTTTGATTGGCTTTCACAATATAATACCGATCAAACTGTGTTTTGTAATAAGGCGTATTAGATAGTTTTGTCTTGAATAAATTATCCAAGTAATCTTTTACTTCAGCCATATTATCCTTGTTTCCTTTATAGTAAGACAAGAATTTAAACTCGACATATTCGATAGTTCTGAGGTCGGAAACTACCTTCCACATCTTGTTCAAAGCTTCTTTTACAGCAATGGATTGTTTATACTGTGGTGTATTTGGGTAGAGAGAAAGATTAATTCCCTTCGCTAATTCTTCACTAGTGAAAGTGCCAATCAGTGTGGTGTCAATCCTTAATTGCTTTGAACCTTTCGCACCTTTTAGTACTATTTTTTCAACTGACAAATCATTTGTAAACGGCACTAAATCGAACCCAAGCTTTTGCCCTTCGGAGGAAGGAAAAGGCAACGCATTTTCTTTTACTTTACAACTAAAACCATCCTTACCATTCACATAATCGGAAATAGTGCAGTTCTTACTCGTTTTATTGCTAAATTTCGCATCCTTATCAAATACTATTTCAGAAACAATTTGAGGTGCTTTGGTTGTTTTCAGAAATTGAAATGCCATCACTAAATGCCCTGCACTACCCGGATGCACCCTGTCTGGCCCGATGATAGTAGCCGTAGAATCTTTCTTTTGCAACTGAATATTGATGTCATGCAGGATTGTCCAATAATCTACCACAGGCACTTTATACTTATCCGCTAACGTTTGAATATAGTCTGCACAACGCTTTAAGGCATCATTAACACCATAATTATTGACTGCTTTTAAAGATCCAGTCTGGTCATAATCGGTAGGTTTCTGAAGAATAACCTTTATGCCTCTGGATAGGAATATGTTGATAATGCTATCCAATTTAACCTTGTATTTACTGATGGCTTCCTCTCTTTTGGCAAGCGTATCGGCATTGGTAGAAGAATATAAAGTATATAAACTTCGGTTAACATCGTTCATGCCCAACTTAATCACGGCATGGGTAGGATTATGGACTAAAATATCTTCATCCATTCTTTTAAGAACACCGCTACACACATCGCCCGAAATGCCACAGTTGAAAAAAGTAACGGGCTGATCTGGAAAACGAGTTACATAATACAATAGTATGTTGTGGTAAAACTCGCCATTGCTGGTAATACTATTGCCTACAAAACAAACCCTATCCCCCTTAAGAAATAGGCTGGACTGGGCAAAGACAACCGCATTAACACACAAGCAAACAATAAGCAATCTAAATTTCATCTTCATATTCCTTTAAACAATCCAAAGGGGGTGTCGGGGTACAAGGGCATTTATTTAATGCTATCGTAATAAGCTTTCAAAACATACCAAGCTTTCTTTTTTTCACCTTTATCAGATAGCAATCCCTTCCTGTTCCACCCATCTTGATTGGCGGCATTCATTCGAGTTGGCGACCTGAAATCATATAAAACCCAAGGAGTGATGCCACGCAAGAAAGACACATTTTTAAACATGGCGATGTTGTCCTTATATAATTGTTCTTGGTATTCTTCGTTCCATAAACCAGCCGAATCTGCCGTACCATGATTGCCATATTTAGCTTCTCCACCAAACTCAGAGATGATAACGGGCTTTGTAAATTTGGTTTCAAATAGCATTGTACCCGGTTTATCAGGCCAAGCTTTGTACCATCCCATATATCTATTTATGCCCACCACATCAAGCACATTACTCAGCGTATCTTCCAGAATGGTTTTATTTCCATCTGTTTTTACATGGTTAAACGCAGAAGTAACCAAACGTGTAGGATCTAAACTTCGGCAAGTGGCAGCCATGTTTG
Organism: Chitinophagaceae bacterium; assembly: GCA_947381435.1. Classification (GTDB taxonomy): domain Bacteria; phylum Bacteroidota; class Bacteroidia; order Chitinophagales; family Chitinophagaceae; genus Parasediminibacterium. The sequence goes on along the minus strand of CANCVE010000088.1, from coordinate 12,544 downwards.
TCAGTACCCTGTCTCTATCGGCAGCAGGGGTAGTCTCGTTCGAAATGCTCCACATAATGATGCTTGCCCTGTTCTTATCACGCCTAATCATTTCCTTGAGCATATTTTCGGCTTTAGCCAAAATGATTGGGTTGTTAAACTGAATGCCTTGCCACAAAGGAATTTCTTCCCAAACCATCAACCCCATTTCATCAGCCATCTTTAGTAAATGTTCGCTTTGCGGATAATGAGTAGTTCTGATAAAGTTGCAACCTAAGTCTTTAGCTGCTTGTATCAACTGCCTTGAATCAGCTTCCGATGTTGCTCTTCGTTTATCCCTAGAAATCTCTTCATGAAAGTTTACTCCCTTCAAAAAGACTGGTTTTCCATTCAATAAAATATCGAATCCTTTCACTTCAATGCTCCTGAAAGCAATCTTTTCCTTCACCGATTCTTCATCGGTTGAAATAATGACATCATATAATTTAGGGTTTGCAGGAGACCAAAGTTGTACGTTGGCATTAATAGAAGTTTTAGCATATCCATCCGCATCTGTTGTAAGCTGTTGCTTAATACCTGCCGCAGGAATAGCAATGGTTACCTTTTGGGTTTTAATCAATCCATCCACTTTAACCCAAGCTTCAATTTCGGAAGTAGAACCTTTTTTTAACTGAATAAAATAATCTTCAATAAATGTTTTGGGCGTTTCTATCAAACTCACGTCTCTGGTTATGCCACCATAATTCCACCAATCGTAGTTCATGGCAGGGATATATTCTTCCTTCCGTTGAGCGTTTACTCTAACAATCAGTTTATTAATTCCTTCCTTTAATACATCGGTTACTTCAAATTGAAAAGGCGTAAAACCACCTTCATGGCTACCCAATTTCTTTCCGTTCAGGTACACTTCGGCAATATAATTGACTGCTCCAAAATAAACAAAGCTTCTTTTGCCTTCTTTTTTAGTAGCCGTAAACTCCTTCTTGTACCAAACACTTCCTTCGTACATGAAGAGATGAGGATCTTGCGAGTTCCAGTCGCCAGGCACTTTAAGTGTTTGTTTATCAAAAGAATATTCAACAAATTCACTCGGTTTAACGGCTTTTCTGTCTTGATAAATAGCCATTCCTGTTCCTCTGTTGTACCAATCTACAATCACTTGCCAATTACCATTCAATGAAGTAACATTTCTTCCTGCGGGATTTGTCATGAAAGACTGGGCTGAAAGATTAGATGCTATTAATCCTATTAAACATAAAAATAACAACTTAGGCAAGCGCAATCTTGTAGATATATTCATAAAATGATGTAAGATAAAATTAGAAAACCATCCGACTATTTCAATTGTATTTTGTTTAAATCTTCTATTTTTAATTATAAGTAGAGAACCTTGTAAACACTGCATCTTTCTTATTAACAAAGGCAATAATACATTAGAAAGACAGGCTAAATAAATGATATACTCTTCTCCCAAAGTTCCATTTCCCTTATCAATAAGATGGTTTTCGTTATTACGAAAATACTTTTTCGTATCAATTAAGTCATTTTCTTGATAACGAAAATGGTTTTTCGTTTAAATTAATTGATTTTTCGTATCAATAAAGTCATTTACTTTACAACGAAAATGGTCTTCCACACACTTAACAACTGGTAGTTTGAGCCTAAAATTAAAATACTGCACCTAAAATAAATCAGGTACAGTATTTTTTCTTTCTAAGTGGGGTGAGGGTTAAAAAACTTTTATTGAAGTTCCTTTTACTTTTTTAGCTGTATAGCTTATTCCACTAGCAACAAGCATCAAGCTCATGCCGCCATCAAAAGGAACTACGGGGCTACCATCGCCTGATGGACCATTACCTGGAGAACCAGGACCACCAATGCCTGGATCATCAGCAGGGCTTTGAGCATTCACATTTACAGTAGTGAAACATAAGCTAATTATCATTGCCAAACCTATCAACTTGGCACTTTTTAATGTCATTTGCATATTCATAATGATTATATTTTCTTAATGATTAATGTTCAATGGTTAGTGATTTAACATTAATCACTAACCATTAATCATTATTTAGTTTACTGATAGATTTGTTTGACTAACAATTTGATTACTAGCATTCCTGATTGTTACAGTGTAAGTTCCTGCAGCTAATGGATTGGTAATAGTGAATGAACGATTAACACTTCCCCCCTGATGGTTAAAACTTGCTTCATGAACCTTTTGTCCCAATACACTTGTAATGGTAACAATGTATTTGCCTACTGCTCCATTAGTAAGAGCAACATTCAAAGTCTTACCAACTAAAGGATTAGGGTAAACTGTAAACTGTTTACTGTTTACTGTTAACTGTGCAACATTACTATAGCTTACTGTTCCTACTTCACTGATAGCCTTGATACGATAGTAGTTGGTTGCGGCGGTTGTATTATTATCAGTAGCAGTGTAAGTAGCAGTTGCGGTATTCTTTGCTGTAGCTTGACCTATTTTAACGAAGTACTTAGCATCGGTAGATTTTTCTACTTCGAACCTTGAAACTCCTTTTTCACCAATTGTGTTCCAACTGATAGTTGCTAACTTGTTGTTCAATGTAGCGCTTGCCAAAATACTGTTTACCGCTAGGGTAGTTGGTTTGAAAGCAATGCTGAACCTGTTTTCGAAAGAGGCGGCAACTTTAGCATCTACTGTAAACTTGAAGCTATTCAAGCCACTTGCTAGTATAGCGGTAGTTCCCTTGTAACTATCTACTAAGTATGGCGCAAAACCATTCGCATTGTAGCTAGTAGCATCAATATCCAATTGATAAGCAGTTCCACTGATATTACTGATATTGATCTGAATTTTATCAGCAGCAGTAGCTGGCAAACGACCATCAATACTCAAGTTTCTACCTTTATCTGCAATTGTTAGATTATCACTATTATTACCAAACTTAATAGCATCTTGAGGACCATAAGTGTCATTGGTAAAAGCTTCATGGAAGGCTATGGCAGCAGCATCAATAGTGTTGTAATTGTTAGCAGCATCTTGTTTTGACAAGCTAAAATAGATTTTGCTTAATGAGGTAGCAGCACCAAATACTGCAACTTTTGCAACACTTGTCTCTTTAGCTGTTTCCTTAAATACAACTGTCGGGCTTGATGCACTGGTTTGAACAAAGAATGCCTGACCTGGTTGGATGTAAGCAGAAGTTGTATTGCCTGCATAAACAGAACCAGAAAGAGCATTATAGGCTGAATAAGTACCTGCACCACCATAAGTAGGGTTTAAAAACCAATAACTTGCATTTATGTTGCCAGATGCGCCATATACAGTAGTAGTATTACTGTTTGATCCTGTACCAGTGCCCCACCTAACTGGCGCTGCATAAGGATTTGTAATCATACTAAACTTGCTTATAGTGCCATTTAATCCATAAGTAGCAGATTCATAAGCAGTACCTACAGAGCTATTGGTTACGCCAGAAGTAGAATAAGTCACTGTACCAGTCACCAAAGTACCAGTTGCACGTAAAACAGTAGGATTAACCATACGAAGTCCAATGTTGTAATAATTTACAATTGGTGTAGTTGCCAAGTTGAAACTTCTATCTCCTCTTACCAATACCCTATAACCAGTAAAAGGTGTCAAATTAATAGTCTTTGTATTATAAATGCTATCAATTTTTCCAGCAGCATACAATGAATAGAAAGAACCATTAGAATTATTGTAAGTGTAAGCTGAAGCAGTCCCATTGATACTGTAGTCTAAACCTGCAGAATTTGGAGCAGGCTGAGTAGCATAGTTTGCAACATTAGCATCAGTAGCACTTGGTCCAGTTATAAAGATTCCTTTACCGCTAGTAAATGCACCACCTTCTTGCCAGTTATTGAAGATAGATCCTGCATTGTGAACTTGTGGAGCTAAATCTCTATATCCACGGTATCCAGCAGGAATATAACGCTCTACAGTAACTGTTCCAGAGATAGAACCTGTATTAGTGGCTCCATCAATTGCAGCTAATGTACCCGTATTTGTAATGCTTGTAGACTTGAAAGTTACGTTACTATTGGTAGTTAATGCTCCACGTTGTAAAGTAAGAACACCAGTAATGTTGAGCATATTACTAGCTCCACTTGTTACAGTAACGCCACCAGAAGTGTTGTTAATAGTAATGTTGCTCACAGTACCGATACCAGTAATAGCTTGTGCAGAAGAACCATTTATAGTTAAGATTCCCGAGCCGCTAATTGTCCCATTATTTACAAAAGAAGTTCCTTTAACTGTAAAAGTTCCACTATTTGCGAATGTTGCACCACTATTAACAGTAAAATTATTACATGTAAAAGAACTAGATGTAGTAAAATTTGCAGCAACAATTGCATTCTGAGTAATATCTGGTTCACCAGCAGACCACTCAATTCCATTCCAAGTTGTAGTTGCAGAAGGAATTACCGTTTCGGAAATATTGCTTAAAGCTCCTTCGCCTGCACTATTAATTGCAGAGACTTTGAAGGCATAACTAGTTCCATTTGATAACCCTGTAACCAGAATGTTATAAGGCAATGATAATGAAGACACTAAAGCAGTAGCAGTAACAGAAGAAGTTGCACTACCATTTGCATAAGCGTATACTTTGAATGAAGTTACCGCATTTACACCAGGCAATAAAGTTGGTGGTGCAAAAAACACATAGGCCTTAGCATTATCATTCTGAACTGAATCTGCAGTTGGAGCAGTTGGAGTAGGTACTACTGTAACGTTACCCACCATCGTTAATGGACCAATGTTTACGGTGGTAGTATTGTTAGAGCTTGAATTTTTTCTCCATGCAATTATCCTTACAATTAATGTAGAACCGTTGTTTACAGTTATGGAAGAAGCAGGTACAAAATTTGTAATTGTTGATCCAGAAGCAATAACAGAAACATCATAAGTATTGGCTATACTTCCCGTTCCCGCATTACCTGTATTAGCAGCACTAGAAAACTGAGTAAAGTTTGTTCCATCTAATGAATAACCAGCTGAATAATACATTGATCCTGAGCCCCCAGCTACTGAAACAGGTACTGAGATACCAGCTAAACTTAAGTTATAACCTGTTGACGGAGAAATTTTAAAGTCAATATATCTAGTCGCAGTTGAGGCACCGCCTACTGAGGCGGCGATACCAGTAAATGTATTATTTACGGTTGCACTATTTCCATCCGCAGGATAAGTTGTTGACCCACTACTTGTGCCACAACGAACTTGACCACCACTATAGGTTACTGTTACTCCATTTAGTGTTGGTGTAGTTGTAACTGTACTACTTAAATTACCTACAATGGTTGGTGTATTACTAGAACCACTAACCCAAGTAGCACTTGCATTTCCAACAACATAAGTTTGAGTTGTTGCAGATGAAGCAGTTGTTGATACTAAAGTATTAGAAACTCCAACTAATTTATTTCCTGTTGAAGCAATATCTGTGCTATTAGCATTGATTATTGCTGTTAACTGAGTGGAACTTACAAATGTGGTTGGTCTTGCAGAACCACCCCAAGTAACTTGAGAACTTGCATTGAAGTTTGTCCCCACAACGGTTAAAGTAAAAGAAGATTCACTTGTAGTTGATCCTGCAGGTGAAATAGTAGCGATTGTAGGTGTTGTATTATTGATTGTGAATGTTCTGGTATTTGATGTAGGATTCTCCGCACCAGTATTATAAACAACAACTCTAGGGGAAGCTGATGCAACAGAAGTTGAAACTAAAGTTGCTGGTACTATTGCAGAGAGGGTAGTATCAGTTAAAAATGTAGTTGAAAGTACAGTAGTATCCCCAACACTGGCAATCCATTTTACGGATGATTTCCCACTAACAAAATTCGTCCCTTTAACTGTCATTGTAAATTGACTAGCGCCTACACTTATTGCCGATGGAGTTATGCTTGTATTAGTTGGGTCTCCTGCCTGACCGCCAATAATCATGTTGATTGTTGTTGTTAAAGGATACAAATTACTATTATCAGCCTTAAAAATAACAGAATAAGTTCCTTGAACGGTTGGAGTACCTGTAACCTCACCAGTTGATGAATTGATAGACAACCCAGTTGGTAAACCTAATGCAGAATAAACATTTGGATGACCAACAACTTGAGTAGCACTGTAAGTATATCCACCATCAAATACCGAGTTCTGAGTTCCATTAATATCAGCAGCTGAACTTAGTAATGTAGGAGAATCATAAACAGCTGATGTACTACCTACAATGATTAAATTAGACAAATTCATTGTTCCAGTTACAGTTGAAGAAGAGTTTTTGTTATCAAATAATATAACTCTTATTGATAAGGTAGAACCATTAGGAACAATAAAAGGAGTTGAATAACTAAAATTTACAGAATTAGCGCCTACTGTATTACCTATTATGACTCCAGCTGTTGTATTAGAAGTAAGATATGTAAAACTTGCCCATCCATTTGTAGAGTAAGCAACTGCATAATACATTGTACCCGTATTAGTATTATTGGTAATTGGTATTACAATATTACTTACCGAAAAATTGTAATTGCTTTGAGGTGCCACATCAAATTGAATATAGCGAGATAAATTTGTATTTGCAAAACCACTTGAATTAGTATAAAGAATGCCTGAGAATGTGCTGTTTATTACTGGTGCAGCAGGTGCTGATACAGGTCCTCCATCTGCATTCCAATTAATTGAAGTGGAACTTGATGACGGACAAACTGCTAAAACACCTGGATTTCTACTATTATTGATTGAATCATAGCTGTATCCTACAATATTTGTATTGGTAGGAGCTCCTACTAAGGTAGTTGGAGTAAGGTTTACTGCACCAGAAGTATATGCTACCCCATCTGTTGCAAATGGCCAAGTAACGCCTTGAGCATAGATGGTAAATGTTCTTGTTGTACCAGAAGCTACGGTAGTACCTGCCCCAATATTGCTTACACCCACATTTGCAGACCCAGCACTTGTAATATTTCCAGATGCAACTGTAGCCTTTATAGTTGTTGAATTAATAAAAGTGGTAGAAAGTGTAGAACCATTCCAAGTGATAGTAGAAACACCTGAAATGAAGTTTGTACCAGTTGCAGTAATTGTAAAACTTCCAGATCCCGCGATATTGCTATTTGGATAAATACCCGTAATTGTTGGTGTAGATACCGAAATAGAAAATGTTTGATTTACAGTAGAAGCTAAGCTTACTGATGAAGGTGTTGCCGCAACATTAGTACCTGCAGAAGTAACCCCAACCGTTGCTGTACTAACAGATGCTGTACGTGCAATGTTAGAAGATGGAACAGTAGCTTGCAATTGATTTGAACTAACATAAGTAGTTGTAAGTGGTGTGCCCCCCCAAGTAACTTGAGAATAGCCATTTGAGAAGTTAGTACCATTAACTGTAATTGTAAAACCTGCTCCATCAACTGCTGCTGTAGAAGGTGAAATACTAGTTACTGTTGGTACATCTAATACATTTAGATATAAATAGGTGATTGGACAGTTCCCTGATGAATTTGAAGCAACTAACTGAATGGTGTCAATGCCAAAAGAAGGTGCAGCTCCACTTGATATGATTGCACCACTAATACTAAATGGAGATGAACTACCATTAAGCGCAGAAGACACACCATTGGTAATTAAACTCGCTGCAAAGGCAGTAGGCGAATTGTTTGCTGTTATGGTGTAAGAGAAAGCTGCACCAGCTTGTGCTACACCAACTGTAGCGCTACTTATGATTGGTGCACTTGTAAGTGACAAAACTAAAGTTGCAGTTGCCACCCCAGCAATATTTGTATTAGACAAGGCAATATTTGTTGACCCCGTTCCCGATGGTGTACCAGAAATAGTTGGTGAAGAGAAAGATAGCCCAGTTGGCAAATTTGTTGCATTAAGTGTGCCCACATTTGTTCCTGTCAACGTGTATGAATAAGGTTGATCAGAACTAGTACTAGCACTTAGTGAGCTGGTAATAGTTGGTAAAGGATAAATAAAACCAGTGTTCCCCACTACAAAAAAGTTTGTAGTGGTGTTATTTGGCAATTTGAAAGAACTGGCAGTAGCAGCCGTATAAGGAGCACTGGCTCCAGATAAAGTTAATGGAGTAAGTCTACCATTTGTTTCGGTTGTTGTTACAGCAGCATAACCTGCTGATGCAGAAGAAAACACTCCTAGCTGACCTCCAGCGCTGTAACTAGAACTAAAGCTTGTATTGACTGTAGGAGTTTGAAAAGTTATGGCAGAAGTAGCACTTGCCACAGAAGATGCAATACTCCACTGATAAGGATAAGTCTGGTTTGTATTACTTCCAGTACTTCCATAAACATTTGCTGCATTAAGGGCAGCTGCACCAATGGTTATTGTAGGAGTATTTGATGTACTTGTGAATGTAACTGGCGTATAAACCGAAGATGCGAGAGACGTACCAACTCCTACCGGAACTGTAACAGCGCTAGAAGTTACAGATTGCACTTGGACTGCGCCGCCATTTAAAATAATGTAATTGGTAGAAGCACCAGTAAAATTACTTAGAAGGCTTGGAGTGGTACAAAAAAGTGTATCTGTTGCTGTATTTATAAGCACTTTCCCCCCTAATACCAGTTTAGAAAAATCTGAACTATTTACTGTACTTGTACTTGTATTTGAAATATAGACTTTTGAATACAAGGTAAGCCCACTAGAGTTGTTCATATTCAATCCTACCAAATTTGTTGTTCCAGGAGTTGTTACATTTAGACTCAATGTTGAAGCTGTTGCAACACCACCATTGATACTAATTGCAGAATTACCACCACCTTGAATTGTTTGGACTGTTGAAGCAGCTGTTCCTTTAGTAAAATATGCGGCAGCTAAAGTATTACCATTTAGCACTAGATTGGCAGCTGCTGCTGAATTGCCTATCAAGAACCTGCCATATACATTTGTAGTACCTTGTAAAGTACAAGTTGTATTGAAACAAGCAAAATAAGCTGAAGCAATATTAGCAACAAGGGTAGAAGATGCATCAAAATACCATTTTGCAGTAGCCCCATTGGTTACTACCCTACCAGAACCACTACCACTATTTGACATTTTAACATAACCTAAAACTGAACCATCTATAGAGCCCGCCAAATGCGTTGCTGATTGAAAGCTACCAGTATATTTTAACCAACATAATTGACTAGGAGCACCCGAAGATTGAGAAAATACAATGTCACCCACAGTCATCGAAGATGAAAGCTCCGCATAAACTACACTACCACCTTGCAATACAAGAGTATCTGTCGCAACTATTGTCGCTTTTGTAGTAGGGAGATAGCTACTAGCAGATGGTGCAGAATACCCGTACATTGTTCCAGTATATGAACCAGAATAAACACCAGCAAGCCATCCTTTGTTAACTTGACCTGATTGCCAAGTAACAAGAGTCACACTATCTGATGAGTTAGGGCTAGAAAACCATACTGTAGCATTAGCCACATTAAATATTCCTACCATAAATAGTAGAAAAAACAAGCTGCGGAGTTTTCGGGCAGCACCGTTGTTGACAAGCATAGATCTCATGTTATCCATTTTAATTGATGTGAAATTTATAAATCGTTAATATTAATTATGAGCAAAAGGCAATCAAAATCATTTTTTCATAACGCACGTTCTACTATATACAAACAAAATGTGTTATAGGAGTACATGGAAGAAAAAAATGACAGTGAACAGTTATAAGTGAGCAGTAAACAGTGAGCAGTTATTAGCAAGAATTGAACTGTAAATAGTGAACAGAAAATAGTTTGAGTTAAATTAATCAGGATTATGCAAGATTATTCCAAAATTAAAATAGTACCCTTTATTTAAAAAAGAGGCTTTTATGCCGAACTCATTTATTGTTCACTGTTAACTCTTTTCTGCTCACTGCTCACTGATAACTCTTTACTTCTTACTGATAACTGATCACTATTCACTAATCGGGTCTGTACAACAATAGCTGATTTAATCTTGGTGCATCAGTATCATTCTTCAACTCCAATCTTAAATACTGTGCGTTTACAGGCTTAAACATTTCTGTGTAACCAGTTCCATTGGTAGTACCTTTTATAATTTCTTTCCATTCATCTCCACTCTTATATCTCAAAACAAACTGTTGCTTTTTGTTTTCCCAAGCACGCCATGGTTCGGCAAGCATGATGCCTGCTACTTGCTGAGGTTTTTTCAAATCCAATTCTATCGTAGTTTCCTTTTTGTCTTTTCCTGCGGAATAAAAGTCTTTGGGGTTGGTGCTAAATATTTTGTTGATGGCATGTGCCGTATCTAACTCAGAGGTAGCCTTTGCAATAGCTCCTTCTGTAAGTTTAGGCAAAACAATTGGCTCGCCTTTGAACTCTAAAACAACTACCGAAGCTATTTTATCTGGGGCAATCTTAGGTACTGTAACTACCAATTTGCTCCCTTCTTTTTTAATTGACAATAGTGTAGTGGTATCCTCTAGCAAATATGCTTTGGTTACCGTGTTGGCAAATGGAACATTCAACTGCCCATTCTTTGGCCAATCAAACACATGAATATACACTTTCTGTCCTTTTCGGGTAGCCCTCCCCCAAGAAAGATAATCGAAAGGATTAGCAGTTGTACCATAAATAGCTTCTCCATTTATCTTCAACCAATCTCCCATCTCTTTCAAAGTATTTACACAAACTTGTGGGATAATACCCTCCGCCGTTGGTCCTACATTCAGTAAAAAATTGCCACCCTTACTTACAATGTCAATCAGTTTATGAAGCAATTCCTTGGTGCTTTTCCAATTATCATCGTAGGCATTATAGCCCCAATGGTCATTCACCGTCATACATACTTCCCAGTTTCTACCAGGATACCCCGATGCTGGAATGTATTGTTCAGGGGTTTCAAGGTCTCCTCTTATGCCACCACCCAATCTATTATTGGTTATTAGGTTTGGGTGTTGTTTAGTAATCGCGTCTAGTTTATTAGCCAATTCGGGTGTCATATCTTTGGGCGTATCCCACCAAAGCACTGCCACATCACTATATTTAGTTAATATTTCTTTTACCTGCGGTGCGGCAATGCTATCTATGTAGGCATCCATCGAACCATCTTGAGCTTCCTTATCCCAATGCCATTTATTGGGTGCGCCACCTTTATGACCCCAATCTTGTGCTTGCGAATAATAAAAACCAAGCTTCATCCCATACTTCCTACAAGCATCTGCCAATTCTTTTAACGGGTCCCTTTTAAATGGAGTTGCATCATAGATGTTGTAATTACTCACCTCCGATTTGTACATCGCAAAACCATCATGATGCTTTGCGGTAATCACTATATATTTCTGCCCAGCAGCCTTGGCGGTAAGTACCCATTGTTCGGCGTTAAACTTTATTGGGTTAAAATGTTCAGCATATTTTCGGTATTCAGCTACTGGAATTTTACAGCGGTTCATAATCCATTCCCCTTGGGTTATATCTTCCTTATATTTTCCATCAGGGAGATTATAAACATATTTACCTGCGGGAACAGAATATATACCCCAATGGATAAACATGCCGAATTTAGCTTCACGCCACCATTGCATTTTGGGATTACTGGTCTTTGCTGCTTCATTCTGTGCAAAAGAAAACGTTGTGAGGACTAAAGCAAGAGATAAACAGGTTATAATTCTAAATTTATATTTCATACAAGCATAAGGTCTGTATTATACAAAACACCTAAAGGATGTGGATGGAGTACACGAGGAGAAAATTAGTTTGAACTGTAGTGTACACAATATTTAATAATCTCGACTCTCACTAATCTATTAGTTCTCATTTTAAAACATACCCAATTTTGTACAAATTTGTCAGTCCCCAAAATTGGGGACACCTTAATTGGTACAAATTATAGGCATGTTAAAAACTGGGACACGTTAATTGGTGCAAATGAGAGGCTAGCCAATTCGGGGACACGTTAATTGACACAAATTATAGCCCCCATAAAAACTGGGAGTCACTAATTTGCGCAGATATGTCAGTCCCCGAAAATGGGGGCACTATAATTTGTGCATTTTAGTGTCTCCCCAGAATGATGGACACCTTAATTGCCACAAATGAGGGTGTCCCCAAAAATAGGTATACATGAATTGATACAAATTAGGGTTGTTTAGGAAAGTTGGAACGCATAATTTATAGTAAAATGAGTGCAGCGAAAAAAAGGGAGACTTGAATTTGGATAAATTAATGGAGAATTTTTTTGGGTGGGTGATGATTATTGATAGAAATGGATTACTTTTCTTTTGAAAGGCAGTCTCCTAGTACAAATTAATCGAGTACTTTTTAAGAATTTACAGGTTTTCCCTCTTAAGCAATATTCTCTGGCAAAATCTCAGGGCAAACGCATTTAATTTTTTTTATACCACATAGCCACAGTAGGCACATAGCTTTTATTATTTCAGGCAGATAAAACGCTTCGCTTAAGGTCACATAGCGTTGTAAGCCTGTATATCCCCGTCTATGTGGCCTACTATATAACTGCTCTTCTACGCAGCAGTTTTGAGCTTGGCAAGTTGCTTTTCCAGCCTCGCTATTTTATCCTCCTTGTACTTATTTCTGTATTCATTCA
>CANCVE010000087.1 GCA_947381435.1 Chitinophagaceae bacterium | reverse complement strand
CTGTACCACCTAAGCTCACCGCAGTAGCGCCCGTAAAGTTAGTACCCGTAATGGTTACTGTGGTGCCTGTGGTGGCTATGGTAGGCGTAAAAGAAGAAATGATGGGGGTTGGTACTGCTACAGGGCAAGCAATACTAGTTGGTGTGTTTTTATTTACTGTAGTGCCGTCGCCTAACTGACCAAAAACATTGTAGCCCCAAGCCCATAAACTACCATTGATATCTAAAGCCATATTAAAATATGCACCTGCATTTATTGTTGCCCAGTTAGCAGTAGTTCCAATTTGAATAGGGTTGTATTTGCCGGTTGTTGTGCCGTCGCCTAACTGACCAAAAACATTGTAGCCCCAAGCCCATAAACTACCATCGGCTTTGGTAGCTAGTGTGTGATAATCACCAGCACTAACATTTGCCCAATTTGTAGCAGTGCCAATTTGCATAGGGTTGTTTTTGCTAGTATTCGTTCCATCCCCTAATTGCCCACTATTATTCCATCCCCATGCCCACAAACTGCCATCGGTTTTGATGGCTGCGGTATGACCAAATCCAGCACACACGCTAGACCAATTGGTAGACGTGCCTACTTGTACGGGGCTGTTTTTGTTAGTATTGGTACCGTCGCCTAATTCACCATCGCCATTAGACCCCCATGCCCATAAACTGCCATCGGATTTAATGGCAACGGTATGGTGAGAACCTGTACTAACACTAGCCCAATTATTAGCTGTGCCTATTTGCACTGGGGAGTTTTTGTCTGCATTTGTTCCATCGCCTAATTCACCATCGCCATTAGACCCCCATGCCCATAAACTACCATCGGTTTTTATGGCAACAGTGTGATAATAACCAGCAGAAATGCTTGCCCAATTTGTAGCTGTGCCTATCTGCACAGGGTTAATTTTCTCTGTATTTGTTCCATCGCCTAATTCACCATTGAAATTATCCCCCCAAGCCCAAAGCGTTCCATCAGTTTTAATAGCTGCGGTATGACCAAATCTACCAGCACTTACGCTAGACCAACTAGTAGCTGAACCTATTTGTACGGGGCTTTTTTTGTTAGAGTAAGTCCCATCTCCTAATTCACCATGGCTATTATGCCCCCATGCCCACAAACTGCCATCGGATTTAATGGCTACAGTGTGATATTGACCAGCAGCAATTTGTTTGAAACATTGTGCATGAATATTATTCATGAATAAGCCAATTAAAAATGCTACCACTACTGTCTGAATGTGGCAAGGAAAAGAGTAAAAAAATTGTAACCCTGTTTTTCTCATTTTGTTAGTATTTGTTTGTTGTTAAAATTTTAAAATTATTTTGTACTGTATAGACCATGATTTGTGGGATTTTGGGATTAAAGGGATTTGCGAGTGTTTTCCCTTTAATCTTTTAAAACCTTCTCAATTGTGGTTCAGATGTTCTTAGCTTCCTTCTTCCCGTCATGTCAACCTTCGGAGACATGACGTTCACCAATTCAAAGTACTTCGCAATTTTTTCGCTTAATAAACGTACTTTCCTAAAGGGCTGCAAGATATACTCGCTGTTACAACCCTACAATCCGTTAAAACACGGATAATTATGTAGTAGACACTTTTTAATTCCTCCTAAGGCTTTCTTCCATTACAATTTTCTGCCTGAAACTTGATTGTAGTGATTTAAAGGGGATTAAAAAGGATCAATGAGTATTAAAATACACTTGATCTTAAAAAATCTCTTTTAAAACACAGTGCTAGCTCATGAATCCCTTCATGGGCTTTATAGTTACTAAATCAACCCTATCCAAAATCATTTCTATCCATTGTACAAAAGGGTAGCTTCTGCTGCTTATTGCTAATTATGTTGTTGTTGTCTTAATGTTAGTGTTGTGTTTAATTTTGCAAATTAAGGTTAGTTATGTTACATTGCGCCTTTTATTTACAGTAGATTGATTAAATAGTGGAAAAGGTGGTAATAATAAGCCTCTTCAGATTTTAATAGATATATCCCCATAAAAAAAAGTGCAGCCACCACCCGAAGGAAGTAACTGCACTTTGTAATTATCAATTGATAATTATCAATTATCAATTAATTCTTCACCCACTTAATATCTTTGCGGGTAATGCCATCATTGATTGAAACAATGTATAACCCACTTGCTAAAGATTGGGTATTTTAGAAATGTCAACTTTCCAAAAGTTGACATTTCTTGTTGTTAGGATACCCTGATAAATAAAGAACGTTTTTAGTGACTGTTTCAATATATCGTAGAAATAACGGCTTAACCAGTTCAAAACGCTTATTAAATGGGATAAACCGAGTAGACGTTAATGGCAAACTGAGTAGATGCGGATGGCAAACCAAGTAGACGCAGATGGCAAACCAAGTAGACGTCGATGGCAAAGAGAGTAGACGCCGATGGCAAAGCAAGTAGACGCAGATGGCAAACCAAGTAGACACAGATGGCAAACCGAGTAGACGCAGATGGCAAACCGAGTAGACGCAGATGGCAAAGAGAGTAGACGCCGATGGCAAACCAAGTAGAACCGGATGGCAAACCGAGTAGACGCAGATGGCAATCCAAGTAGACGCCGATGGCAAAGAGAGTAGACGTTGATGACAAAAAAAGTACACACATCAGGGGGTGCTTTGCCCGTTGCCTGTTCCCCATTTGTGCAAGTGTACACACTTTGTGTATTGGTATACTACCATGAAAAGAAATGAAATGTTCTCATTTAGTTTATAAATCTGTCCTATTGGTTCCTTGCCTGAAAATAACTCTTTTTATTCTTGTGCTAATGGCTTTAAAGAGTCCTCCATCGCTTTGAATACGTCTATCACTCGTCCATACCAAGGCTTTTATATCAGTAACCCCATACAGTTTTCCATAGCCTCCATCCCTCAGTTTTAGGGCAAGCCAACCATCTTCGTTGGCACCAACAGGATGATTGAACCCGTCTACTGCCAGCCCATTTACTCTTTTAAAGCCTGAGTTGAATCCATAAACGTTTACGGCTTCATCTTTAAAATTTTTATTAACAAGACGCATGAAATCAGCCGCATATTCGTAGACAAAATACACTAACCTACCGGTAGAACCTATTGGAATAAAAGCAAAACGCCCATAAACCATTGCCACCTTGGGATCGGCATAGAAAGGTTTACTCATTTCGGCCACCCAATCTTTTGGATAGATAGAATCGGCATCTGCATTAAGGATATAAGTTCCTTTGGCAACGGCAAGACCCGCATTACGGGCAGATGTGATACCCTGCTTGGTTTCAAGAATACACCCAACACCTGTAGACTTTACCAGTTGCTCAGTTTTATCTTTAGAATTGTTATTGACCACTATTATTTCTACCGCTTTATCGGTAATATTATGGCATAATGAGTAGAGCGTTTGCAATATATTCTTCTCTTCATTATAAGCAGGCATTACGATAGATATATCGGGTTCTCCCTGCTTGCGAAGCTTCTGGTAAGCATCTGCAATTAACTCAATAATGTTGGGCTTATCAAGTGCATTCCAACACTCGTTTGCATAAGCAGTTACAGCAATAGGTCTCATTTTTTAATGATTAGTGGTTAGTGATTAGTGGTTAGCAATAGTGGTGTTTTCTAATAACTAACCACTAATCACTAACAACTGTTATTGTCCCAAGCCAACTTTAAGTTGCAAGCCAAATCTAGTACTTATTGTTGGAGAGGAGGTAGAAATATATGGCGTTACCCTTCTTTGATCAAAAAATAGTTTAGCATCTAAACGTTTATTCATCACATATTCTATCGAAGGTTGTATGTTGATGACTAACTGCCCCCCTGTACCGTAAGTGTTCCTTTGATCGAGCTGACTATTGGTAGTTTCATCATTTCGTTTGGATAAATCTAGCCTGAAAGTAAGGTCGTTTTGCAATTTCGTCTTTGCATTCTTCATAAATGGCAAGGTAAAAGGAAGCTTAAACCCTTTCATTCTATAGCCAGCCCCAAAGACCATTTCGGTGCTATTGGTTTCACTAAGCTGATAATCAACCAGACTTAAACTTAATGTCCGACTTTTTTTATACTCGAACTTAACATTTACCTGAGAGATAGTAGTGGCATCGAAACCTATGATTGGCCCAAAACTCTCTTGTATGGTAACGTTAGGGAATAAGTAGAAAGGCACATAATTGTGACTGATGGTATCGTAGAAACTAGGGGCACTTAACAAGTTAGCATCTTCATAATTGAGTGCACTTGTAAAACTATTCATAGCCAAATTTCCTGTATAGCCATGCGTTAAGGTGATGCTACTAAAGATGTTTGACAATGCAGGCATTTTAGACAATCCAGTGTAAGTCATACGCCAGTTTGGCAAAGGAATGATACCTGCCAAAGGATTCGTTTTGATGGAACCATAACTTTCATTGAGTAATGGCACCGTATAAGGACTTCTGCCAGTATATGCTGCAATGAAGGCGGGAATCAAAACGCTCTGAGAATAGCGACCGTAACCATCAGTACCTTTTCTATGTTGTATTTCCGAATAGGGATTACTTGCTGCAACCCTGACGGCTACGGCATTACGGTATGTTTCAAAGTTCAAGAAGGTTGAAGAAACCACATTGGGATCAGTTTTCCTAAACAATGTGTAGAATGAGATGTACGACACATTAAAACCACCTGTAGCGTATCTGTTTAAATGGCTAGGAAGCCTAGACAGATTGGTGGTATCCTTGAAAAGTTCTGAATAATCTTTGCTAAAGGTTTTGTCTATGTTTACATCTATTTTAAAATCTTTAATGGGTTCTAATTGTGCCGTGATACTTAGTTTCTGTGCATAGTTTTGACGATAGAAGGAGTTGAAATTACTATCGTTTGTTATTAATCCAGCCTTCGCTTTATTCTCTAACCAAGTAGAGGTAGGTTGTTTGCCAAAAACATAATCTAAACCAGGTTGGTTGGTATTCCAGTTTTGACCCAAGAAGCGAGTACTATCCATGTAACCAGGAATGCGGCTAGAGTAACTCTCGGTATAGTTTATAGAAATACGCTTAACCATACTTAAAAACCGACCAGTGATACGCGAAAAGTCGTTTAGTTCCAATGGTTTGCTATCTTCTTTCAATCGTTCCGCCGTACGCAAATCGCGTTTTAGTTTCCTCCACTTAGCTAGTGCTTCTCTTTTCTTTGCACCAGTAAGCAAGAACCCATTCTTATCAACAATAACTTCCTCTCTGGTTTTAATAACTGTTCCCAACGCATTGGTAGGATTATTAAACAGACCCAGGGTTTTATTATTCCGTTTAGTACGTTGTGGACTATCGCCAGAGAAACTGTTTGCCGCTCTTAACCATTTGCTTTTATTGTAGAATCTAGTAAGATCTATTTCTCCAGAGAAAGTATTGTTCTGGCTATTTTCGATGGTATTACCTAATCGTGGCGCCAATAAACTAGCCGAGATCCAGTCGTAAGTAGTACCATAGCTATAGCGAGCAGTTAACCAATCGAGTGCAGGAATCTTGCTTAATGGAGCCGTGTAACTAGCATTTGTCTTTTGTTCGTATCTGGTATTTCTTCCTCCTTTAAAGAAGTTTCCCCATAAACTATCTTTCTTTTCCTTGTTATTTATTGCGCCATTAGGTTCATCAATATATGCATTGTTAATGGCAGAGAAGTCTAGGTTGATGCTACGAGTTAAATCCCAACGGAGATTATACAATCTGTCGAAGGTGAAGTATTTATCAAAAGTGGTATCTACCCTCAAAACTTTATTATCTACCTGATTGGTGTTTACAATCCGTGGTGTAAACTGCCCATACTGTCTATTTATGTCTGCCCGAACACTTATGAGTGAAGGTTTTAGATTGAAATTAAAATCTTTGATAAGACTTAACCAAGAGCTAGGATTCTTGATTAACTTCTTAAATGGTTCCTTGTATTTGGTAGAAGTATTGAATGTATAACCAAGATTGACTTTGTATTTGGTGACATCATTGAACAATACCGTAGGGCTAGTTTGCGAAGTTTTAGTGTATGACACACTGGCATCGAAGTTGCTTAAACTCCATAAATGCTGTTTGCCCTTTGGCATTACCCGAACATTGGTAAGATTGAGGGTAGTGATAGTAGTTTGATCGAGAGAAGCTTTTTTGATAGAATCTCGCTGAGATTTGCTTGTTGCACTACCTACTTTGTTTGCATAGGTAACATCCTGATCGTAAGGATCGTATTGTGGTGTGATTATACTTTTATTGATACTTACATAAACAGGTATAGAAAGCCCCAATTGTTTTGGCAATAGTTTACCAGCCTCAATAGTAATAGCAGCATCTAACTGGGTTAAACTATTCTTAGCCCGTTGATTTATATTTTGCTCTATAGTACCCCATCCATCAGAATAATTACTTCCAGACAAAGATATTTTACCCAAATCTGCCAATTGGATATCCATTCGTGCAAGCTCTGCATGGGCAGATTTATCATTAATTTCAGATAACCGAAACTCATCAACCCATACCTCTGCACTAAGTGGATTTATATTACCCCCATCGGCATTTTCAACCCCTATTAGGATACCTAAAACCTGAGCGATATTAGGATTACCCAAAACGCTGTAGGTTTTGGAATCGCCTTTCAGTATTTCACGATAAATAGATGAAATGCTCTTACCGGTACTATTTCTTCTGAGCTTTAGATCAATTAAATCTTGAAGCTTAAAGTCTAGGTTATTGGCGGCAGGCCATACTTTATCGGCTTCGGCATTGGTATAAGTACCTGCGGGTGTTACTTTTAAAGGAATCTTTATTTCGTAGAAGTTATTGGTAAAGTCTTGCCCAATTCTGACGACCAAGTTTAAGTCATTGTCTTTAATGGGAGTAACGCCTGTACGGGCAATGCTTTCGGCGTGAGCAAACATGGATAGTTTACCATAATACCTAAGATCGAGGTTGGTTGTTTTGAACACAGACCTTGCATCACCTTCATGAAGGTTATATACTTGCAAGGCCATTGATTGTTCATTTTGCAAAATATTTACACCATTGTTACTCAACTGCTGAACACGCAATATGCCAGGAGGAATAACATAATTTACAGGTGTACGACTACTGTTTTCTTGCAGGCCTACCTCTAATGTATTGAAAGTTGTGTTGCTATTTCCTGTAACGGTATCTACCATTTTAGGTAGTCCATTAGTATCAAGATCATATTTATAATTTCTCCATTGGTTACGCACTAGGTTTAAGGAGGCAAAACGAAGTACGGTAGAATCTTCAAAACCAGTTAAGTACATTCGCATGAAACGTACCGATTGAAAATCGGGGATATTACCCACATTGGAAGTATAACCAGAAATAGGCACACGGAATAGATACCAGTTTTCTGTACCATGTGTACCATCTGCATAAGTTACAGAAAGTTGCCTTTGGTCAGTAACATATTTTGTTGTGTTTGCAGCCATTCTTGGTTTAAGATCTACCTCATACTCAAAGTATTGCTCAGTTTGGTTGAGGGTATTATCATGGTTCATATCCTCATCATCAGGATAAAGTGTTGCTGCAGACGAGTACACCGAGTTGCCTGAAACTACCGGTGAGTTGCCTTCTGGGTTATTATAATTTTTGTACCTACCTAATATGTCTGTTCCTGCAGCATCAAATCCGCCATCTCTGTACCACACATAGTCATCATGAGATGGATCGGCAAAGGCTTTTTTATAGAGGATTGAATTAGTACCAAAATTAGTGGCAATTCTATTTAGATATTCATTCCTTTTAGATCGCTCGGCAGAATCACTAAGTCCATCAAAACCTGCATCCTGGGAGGTTCTATCGGCAGGATTATTACTAAAAGCCTGTGTAATCTGAATTGGGTTTACTGGTGTACTTCCCCATTTACCTGTTGTATCAACTGCCGAAGGGAGACTAGGCGTATTTAATCCATTTTCGTATAAGCGCTTTCCATCTTTCAAGATGTCTTCACTAACATCACCAAGGTTTATATAAAGCTTACCACCAGAACTATTTTGATTCTTTATAAACGGATCTTGAACCCAAAACTCCAAGAAAGCGAAGTTGTTGGTGATAAAATCAGTTTGATCTAATGCACGCATCATGCCACCCCACTTTCCGGGTGCATTAGTAAGCCTTCCATTAGCATCAATTTTTGATGGATCAGATTCATAGTTATAAGGACCTACTTCGTGCGGATAGTATGCCACATCAAAAGTTGTTGTTTGCGTGTTGGTGATATTGGTAGTTTGTTGAGGGAATAATTCGGTGGTGTAAACCATACGTGTCCGAGGATCACTTAATAAACTTAATTTCTTCCTCAACGGATTATTTGAGCTGTTTTTATCTTGTAAGTTAGGCTCAATGTTATACCATGCAAGCTTTGCTCTGTTTAGACCATAATCTAGGTTATCAGACAGTCTATATTCTGGAAAACGCTGAGGAGTAGAGGCCAAAGCCCAAGCTGTAAGCGGAAAGCGTAGGTCTAGATTACTAGTAGAACCTTCGAAGTCATCCACATAAACTAAACCACTACCACCACTACCAATTTGAGAGGGGTGACCAGGTTGTAAATAGGCAGCTTCTACAGAAGTAGTAACATAGCTCTTTGCCTTTGTTTTGTAGTTTGGCAACCTATTTAGCAACCTTGTAAGTCCAGGAAGCTCTGACTTGTAGCTCAGATCGGCACCATACATTGTGTTGTTTATTGGATCTGAGCCATAGTCTACCTTAGAATAATATGGACGTTCCTTTAACTTGGTAATTGAAGCCCCAATAGATAGTTTTTTATTGAAGAAGTACTCCGCCCTTATACCAAGGAAAGTTTTCTGTTGCATGCCAATGTTACCATTATTCTCATACGAAACATTTACTGGCACACCAGAATTAAGAATAGATTGATTTAGTATACGAACACTACCCAAATTATAATCCACTGAATAATCTGACCCTTCCGTTAATACTTGGCCTCCCGCACTTACCTTCACTGAACCAGGTGGAATATTGAATGCACCCAAATATATCTCACTACCTCCTGTAGCTTTTGCCGTACCCGACATTAAGAATCGGTTTAAGGTATTGTAAGTTTGTGCAATGGCTTTAATGGAATCGTATAATGGATAATAAATATATTTCTGTTTGATGGCAGCAGAAGTTCCACTAAAGGCATTAGTTTCTAAATCCTTACCAAAAGGTTGAAGTACAGGAAATATTATTTTACCTTGCTGAGATAATACGGTAAAGCCTTCTATGTAATCGAAGACTCCATCGGGGCGATTATCGTTTCTTGCATTTAGTCTATCAAGATTTAATACTTTTAATAGCGGTTGTCCACTTACAGATGGAGAAGATTCGGGTAAATAAATCTTCTGTCCGCCACTTGGATCATTGTAGAAAACGTTCAGTTTAAAATCTTCTCTAGCAAGACCACTTAATCCCAATGTGTACACGTTTTTCATCATCAATTGCCAAATAGGCAAAGCGGTACGCGCTGCTGTTGCCTTCAACAATTTCAAGAATAATACCTGTTGTACTCCTTGACCTTGTTTAGCTGTATCTAAACCAATGTTCTCAGCAAATTCACCCACTTGATACACTCGGCCATTGGAGGTATATTGATAGGCAACAGAGAGTACATCACTTGGTTGAAGCTGAGAATTTAAGCAAATGAAACCAGCTTGTGGATTGAAATAATATTCATTGGCAGATAATTGTCTGGCGAAAGTAATTTCGTAGTCATTCACTGGAGACAAATTTCGACTAGCAAGTTCGCTACTAACTTTAGAGGGGCTCCGCAATGGAGATTGCAACCCACCAGCAGTCAACTTTGCATATAATCCATTTGATCCATTATCAGGAAAACCATTACCAGGACTCCCCCCTACATTGTTTGGATTGTAGGGATTGGGTTCACCCAAATCCATCAAGCCTACCACATAACGTGCATTTGTAGTTGCTCCATTTCTGTTAGTAACCCACACCTGAATACGCTGTATTTGTACTTGCGAATTTACCACAGGTAAGTTGGCCATTGTGGTATTATAATTCTTATTGAAGTACTGTGCTAGTAAGAAGTTTCTGTTTTCGTCGTAGTCATCAAGTTTTACCGTAAAGTTGCTAGTAGTAGCACCACCCTTTAGAGCTTGTGATTGAGTTTGGCTTTTTTGTTGAGCAATAGCAGCTGTAACAAATAATTTACCAAATTGTAACTGAGCTTTAAGTCCAAATAAATTTTGGTAACTAGGCAATAGCGTACCCCTTGACTGCCAAGACATATTACCCGCATTTATGCTTTTAATGATCTCGTCATCCTTGCCTTTATAATCGAGTTTTAACTGATTGAGGTAATCAAAATTTGCCAAAGTATTGTAGCTGAGAGGAAGCTTTAATTTATTCCCAATAGTAGCATTTGCGTTGAAGTTGGTATTCATTTTAAAATCGAAACCACCACTACTCCTTGCCGATTCTGGCAAAGTAGGATTGAGCGTTTTCTGACCTTGATACCCCATCGTAATATCAATGGTACCTTGAGGCTTAATATCAACCTTCAATGCCTGTTGAAGCTGCCTTGTTATATTGCTTGCAGCACTATCTTTTAATCCTTTTAGTTTACCGCCAATTCCATTTACCTTGTTAGTTACGCTACTTACGGCACTATCGCCCGCACCAAATATCCTATCAAATAAGCTTGTATATACTAAGTGTTTTGGACGCTTAAGCTTTTTGTTTAGCAACATTAAGGCATCAGCCCTTTGCTGAAAATATTCTGTCTCATTGAGGTGATTTTGTAAAGCATAAAACTCCTCGAATGTTAAGTAAGTAGGTTCCCGGTAAATATTATCTCCCACTTTTTCGTAGATAATATATCTATTAGTTTTGGGATCATATTCTATTTTTTGATTAATTAAAGAAGAGTCTTTTACATCAAATGGATTTTTATTTCTCCAAGTAAACCAATCTCCCCTTCTATCCTGCAATGGGAACAACAAACTATCTGCAGGTTTGGCAATATTTGTATCTTTTTTTAAGTTAGGTTTAACGGTTGGGACATCTTTGGTTTGGGCAAAAGAATCATTTCTGTCTCCTAAAAAGACAGTCATAAAGGCGAAAAAGAAAAATAATGACCCTTTAATATTCTTCAAAACGATAAAACCTTAGTCAAGTAGAAGTTTATGCTATAATTAGAGGCTTTTTAGTGCTTGTTTAATAATATCTTCGAGTGCAATATTAGGGTTTGTTTGCATTACTTTCTTAATCGCATTTTCGGCCATCATTCTACTAATACCTAATGCCACTAATGCGTTAATAGCATCTATATCTATGGATTGCACTGCTAAACCTGCCAAGGGGTTTTCCAACGATTGCTTTCCAAACTTATCTTTCAGTTCAACAATTAATCTCTCTGCACTTTTCTTACCAATTCCTTTGATACTTTCTAAAAGTTTAGCGTTTCCTTGAATGATGGCCCTGGATATTTCTTCTGGTTTCATGCCAGACAACATCATCCTTGCCGTTGCAGCCCCTACTCCAGAAACACTTATTAGTTGCAAAAACATTTCCTTTTCCGCAGCTTCTGCAAAGCCATACATAGTTTGTCCGTTTTCGAACAAATGCAAATAAGTAAAAAGCTGACCTGTTTCTTTATTGGCAATAGCACTATAGGTATTTAAGCTTATCTGCAAGTCGTAGCCTACGCCATTAACGTCAATTACCACCCTAGAAGGTGTTTTATCTACGAAATTTCCCCTTACGAATGCTATCATGATTGCTGCGAATGTAAGTTTTTAAGTTAAGCTACAAATACAAACCACCGATAAAATGATTTGAAGAAGAAAATGATTGCTTTGCATTTAAAATTTGAGTCTTCTGCTGTTCAACACAAAATAGTCCTAAAGGAAATTATAGTGTTCTCCATAACTATTGTAATTTCTTTACTGTATTGACACTACAATTTTCTATTAAGGAAAACTAGCTAATTGAAAGATGAACACCATACTCTAGTTGGAAAGTTATTAAAAAGGCTGCCTCAAATATAAAATTTGAGACAGCCTAATTTGAAAAACGCCATTCTAATCTAAAGTTTACTGTTGCACAGATAAATTTGATTGATAAACCGCCTTACCATTTGCATCCTTTACAGTTATACTATAAGTTCCTGCTGCCATTGTACCGTTTACAGTTATTGCATGGTTACCATTACCACCTGCATGGCTGATTGCAAACTCTTGTACTTTTTGTCCTAATACATTATTAATGGTAACGGTGTATGTGCCAGCCGCTACATTAGTCAAACTAACATTTACCACTTTCGTTCCCTTCAAAGGATTAGGGTAAAGGCTGTAAGACGGTAAACGGTTATCGGAAGACACTTTAACAATGTTACTATAGCTAACTGTGCCAACTTCACTGATTGCCTTAATGCGGTAGTAGGTTGTAGCAGTTACGCTGTTGTCTGTAGTAGAATAGGTCGCTGTTGCTATATTCTTAGCAGTTGTTTGACTAATCTTAACGAAGTTCTTAGCATCAGTAGATTTCTCTACTTCAAACCTTGAAACACCCTTCTCTCCTACTGTATTCCAACTGATGGTTGCAATCTTGTTATTCAAAGTAGCAATTGCTGCTATACTGTTTACTGCCAATGTTGTTGGCTTGAACACAATACTGAACCTGTTGCTAAATGTAGCCGCAACTTTTGCATCTGCTGTAAACGTGATGGTGTTTGTTCCATTGGTCAATGTACTAACAGTACCTCTGTAACTATCAACCAAATAAGGTACAAATCCGTTCGAAGTATAGTTGGTAGCATCAACCATCAATTGATAGTTTGTTCCGCTTACTTTACTTATAGCAATTGGCAATTTATCAGTGGCAGTGGCTGGCAACCTTCCATCAATGCTAAGATTCTTTCCTTTATCAGAGATGTACAAATTGTCGTTTGCATTACCAAACTTTAATGCATCTTGTGGACCGTATGCTTCATTAGTAAATCCTTCATGAAAAGCAATGGCTGCACCATCTACACGGTTGTAAGTTGCAGTGCTATCCTTTTTCAACAGGCTGATATAAATCTTACTTAATGGAGCATTTGCACCAAATACGGCCAACTTGGTTGAATTCACTGCCTTGGCTGTTTCCTTGAACACTACTGTAGGGCTAGCAGCTGATGTCTGTACAAATATGGCCTGACCAGGTTGAATGTATTGATAACCTACTGTACCACTTGATGTAGAATTATCGCCATTGGTGTAAGTACTGCTTCCGGTAATAGCATTGTATGCACGGTAAAATCCTGTTCCACCCAATGTTGGATCAAAATACCAGTAACTACCATTGATATTACTTGAAGCGCCAAATACAGTTGTAGTGCTGCTGTTGGTAACTGTTCCAGTTCCCCACATTACTGGTGCTACATAAGGATTAGCCACTAGGCTAAACGCGTTAACAGTATTGCTTAAGGCTGCTGCACTTGATGATATTGAAGCGCCATCGTAGGTAGTACCTGAAGCATTGGTTGTATTGTACGTTACATTCCCTGTGATTAATTTACCACCAATAGAACGTAGAACAGTAGTATTAACCATACGTAAACCGATACCATAATAGTTAACTATTGGGGTGGTAGCCAAGTTGAAGCTTCTGTCTCCTCTAATCAATACCCTGTATCCAACAAAAGGATCAAGTGTAACCTTGGTATTCGCTATTGGAGTAAAGGTTGGATAAGAATATGTGAAGGCAGAGTTATTGCCATTTAAGCTATAATCAAGTCCATTGCTGTTTGGTATTGGTTGACTACTTGCATAATCAGCAGCTATTGCATCAGTAGCACCAGAACCAGTAATAAAGATCCCCTTACCACTTGTAAAACTTCCTCCTTCTTGCCAGTTGGAATAAATTGTTCCCACACCAGATAATTGAGAAGCCATATCGCGATAAGCACGGTAACCAGCAGGAATATAGCGTTCTACAGTTACAGTTCCATTTAAAGTACCTGTGTTTCCACCGGCACCATAAGGAGCAAGTACGCCAGTGTTAGCAATGCTAGTACTCTTGAAAGTAAGGTTACCATTGGTAGTCAACTGTCCACTTTGTAAAGTAAGAATACCTGTAACTCCTAAATTATTGCTGCCAGAAGTAATGGTAGCACCGGCGCTATTGTTTAGCGTTAAGCTATTCACTAATCCATTTCCACTGATTGTTTGTGCGGAAGCACCAGCTATTATTATGATACCACCACTTATGGTACCGTTATTTGTAAAAGCGGATCCTGTAATTGAAATTGAAATTGAATTTGAAAAAGTTACACCACTATTTACAGTGAGCTGAGAAACAGAAGTTGCTCCTCCCCATTGTGTGTTTGTTAAATTTCCTGCAATCACTGCCGTAGAAGTAGAAGTAGGTATTCCCAAACTCCATGAAGTACCATTCCAAGTTGTAGTAGAAGTAGGTATAACAGAATTTGATGCTGCACTAGCAGCACTTTGCCCAACGCTATTGGCGGCTTTAACTGTGAATGTATAAGCCGTTCCATTAGTTAAGCCAGTTACTGTAATAGGACTTGTAGAGCCAGTTGCTGTGATACCTCCTGGACTAGAAGTAACTGTATAACCCGTTATGGTAGCTCCACCATTATCTACTGGAGCAGTAAATGATATAGTAGCCTGTGCATTGCCGTCTACCGCAGTTACACTAGTTGGTGTACCAGGAACAGTCAGTGTGAATGCATGGCTATTTCCAATTGCATATAAACTTGCAGTACTTATTGGCAGAGCAATAGCAGCACTTGTAGAAACTGTATATGGGTCAGTTCCACTAACAGTTCCAAGTACAGACTCAGTATATGAGCTTACATAAGTTCCTAAAATAGGATTTGAGGATGAGTATCCACTTCCTTTATTTAATCCGTTATATTGGAAGGTAATAGTTGGGGAGGTCGCTCCATTTGCCAGTATTGACCACTCTAAATTCACAACATTGTTAGGGGAAACTGGCGTGTTGGTTAATGAAACTTTAACACCCGTAGTAATCTTTCTTCCAGCAGTACCACCAGATAAACTAAGTGGTGCATAGTAAGAAGCAGTACCAATTGGGAAAACTGTTGCAGAAGTAGGTACGGAAGAAATGCTAAACTTACCAGTGCTACTCGCATTAATATATGAAGAAGTACTACCTCCAGATACAGAAGCAACGGTTAGATTATTACTCCCTAATGTAACATTACCATTAGAAAGTGTCAATGGACCAGCGCTTGTTACTGGCAATCCTATTATTATGCCCGCTGAATTATTTACTTGAAGAGTCTGATTAGCGCCAATTGTAAGTGTACCAGTATCTGCAATTGTTTGCGTAACCGTGCCATCTAAAATAAAAGTAGATGCACTTGCAGGAGCAAAAACCAGAGATCCTCCTGCGGAACCTATTTTAATATTACCTTTTATATGACTCAATGAACCCGTTTCAGCAATTGTAAAGCTTTTAGTACCACTAATTAGTATGCTATCAAAAGTAATTCCAGCAGTCCCTGCTGTTGGAGAGGCAGTAGAAGTAGAACTAAAAATAAAATTTGAAAACGTACGTCCAGAAAATATTAAAGCTGCAGAATTTGAATGAGCCAATTCGTAGGTACTACCTGATTGAAAAACAACTATACTATGCCCTGTTCCTCCAAAAGGATCAGCAGCTTTTGTATTTAACAACTTAGAACCACTTGAAAAAATTACTGAACCATCTGTTCCTTGTCCAAAAGGGTAGGTAGAGCTACTACCTAAATTGAATGTAACTACCGCACCACTATTAATTACCAATGCACCTGCATCTGCTACAGTGATTGATGAAACAGATCCATTAGCAAATGTTACTGAATCTGAAATAATTCCGGTTGCTCCTGTTGCCAAAGCAAATGTAGAGGCACTGCCTGCAGTAATAAATTTACTTCCAGAACCAACTACAAAATCCGCTCCATTAGGCATCCCATTTACTGTTATAGTTATTGTAGTTGATGGGGTAAAGGTGACCTTTTGATTATTTTGTATTAAAATCTGACCAACGTTAATGGATGAACCAAGTGCTACAGAAATGTTTCCAGTTGCGCCACCTCCAATATTAGTGCCATCAAAAATATAAGTATCAGAGGCTAATGGGGTAGAAACAATAGCACCGGTGCCACCCTTAATTGTACTCCAAACAGCACCGGTAGTCCAGTTACCAGATGTTGTGCCACCTACCCAATAATAAGTAGCAGGCCCAGGTACAGTAAATGTATTAGAAGTAGTGCTTGTTAATGAACCTGAGGTAAACGAAAGCGTTGAACCGTTAACAGCTGTAGAGGCAGTAGCAGTAAGTCCTGAGAAAGTCGCAGTTCCACTTGCCGCAGCAATTGTTGCAGTACCACCTAACGTCCAGCTACCTGCACCAACATTTACAGTTACATTAGCGGTACTAGTTGTTGCATTCCCATACTGATCCTGTATAAATACTGCAGGTTGGGTAGCAAAAGAACCTCCGTATGTAGTAGGAGCTCCAGGTTGTGTTTTAACAGTCAATTTAGCTGGCACACCAACAGCTATTGTTTGACTTACAGTAGCATCACTGTAACTAGTTGCCGTAATAGTAACTGTTTGTGTGCTTGGAGTCCTTAATCCGCTTCCAGAGCTTCCGCTAGGTTTCAACGTCAATACACCAGCTGAAAGCGTATAATCAGTTCCAGCCGTTAGTGTATTTGTACCATACTTTACGGTTGTAACTGCACTACGCCAAGTGGCATCGTCTGTAAATGTAATATTAATGTTTGCATCTACTGTTGCACTGACAGCAGCGGTTAGTGAAGGAGAAGTACCTAATACTAATGCATTTGCTAATACAAAATCTCCCAAAGAAGTGAAATTAGCAGATGAAGTAATTGTACCAGTGCCATTAGCACTACCTGTACCACCTAAATCATCCCATCCACTGCTCCCAGCAATCCGAATATTGGCAGCAGTAGTTACAGAAATGGCACCACCAGTTGCATCATTGGCATCATAATTTAAACCTATAGTTGCAGATACAATGTTACTAGCACTAGAAGATAATTGATAATATCTGTTACTTGAAACTGCCGATAGAGAACTCGGTAGCGTATATGTAGGTGTAGTTCCTCCTTCAAAAACCTCTGCTTTATAAGTAGTAGAAGTAGCTGTAGATTGAGTAACAGTTAGTGTAACAGGACTGTAATAGTTTGTTGCACTAACAAACTTACCAATTGGGAATACCAAAGGAGTAGATGTGGTACTTGCCAGAGTAGCTTGCATTGGTCCATTTACATAAGATACAGAAGAACCTCCGCTAACTATTGCTGCACTACCTAAAGTAAGTAAGTTTGAAGAAGTAGTGGTCAATAAACCCGATGTTAAGGTTAATGTGCCATTTACAGTAATAGCACCACCAGCTGTAACACCATTAGAATTATTAATTTTTAGTCCATTAAAAGTATTCGCATTTACTCCTTGAGCTGAAGCACCTGCAAATTCAATAGTTAAGCTAGATATCGTTAGCGTATTGATTGTATATTGCCCTGTTAAATCACCAGAACCAGACGCTTTAGTAACTTTAATAGTTCCTGTTCCAGTCAAAGTACCACTACCACTTATAAGATTAGCGGCCGCTGGGATAAATATACCAGTAACTGACATTGTGCCACTTATAGCAATATTACTACTAGAGGTAACACCTGTAGTATTAGCAATTGTAAGATTAGTTAATGCCGTTACTGTTGATGGAATAACAACACTTGCAGTACTACCACCAAATGATAAACTTGAAGAAGACGTAGTACTCAAATTAGTGTTCGTACCACCTATTGCAGGACCGTTAAGTGCCAATGTGTTTGTACCTACTGCAAATGAACCGCTTGTAAGTGTTAATGTTCCTGAAGTTGTAAGATTGCTGGAAAGAGACACACCAGTAGAATTATTAATTGTAATCCCAACGGCACCACTCAATGTATTAAATGAAGCTGTCTGAGCACTAGTTCCACTAAATGTAATGACTTGGCTAGAAGCACCAGACGTAATTGTACCAATCGACTGTACAAAATTTCCTTTTACAATCAAATTGTCAGTAGCTGAACTTCCAAAAGATAATGCAGCAACATAGTATCCTCCAGCAGAACCAGCAGAAGACAATGAATCTACCATTCTAAATGAATTATTAACAGTAGTAGTATATGAAGCATTATTAAATAGCCAGCTACCACAGTTTACATTAATATATCCAAAAGTGCCACTTGTAGATCCTGATGAAGTATATAACTGATATTGTTGATTGTTAGTCCTTGCCAATGTAAGTGAACCTTGTACTACTAGAGCTGTAGGAAACCCTGTGAATACTTTCATGACAGCAGTTGCAGAAGGACAATCAATAGTTATGTTACCAAAACCAGAACCACCTGGGGCACCAACTGAACCAATCTTGGTAGCAGAATTTGCACCAGTAACCATCAAAGTTGAAGCAGCATCCCAAGTTGCTGCGGGTATAATACCAGCAGTTGCGACAGTTGAATTTATTGCTGATGCCAAATTATAAACACCCCCTGATAAGAAATTAAGAATAGTGGTAGTAGCACCAGATAGAGCTGTTGAACTAGTATTGTTGTTTACGAATGTACCGCTTACATTGAATGTTTTTCCAGAAGTAAATGTCAAAACTGCTGCGCTTCCAAGAGTAAGCTTAGCTCCTGAATTGATTGTAACATTAGCACCAATGATTGTACTACTATTCATAGTTACATTATATGGACTTACCAATTCTATACTTGTGGCTGATGATGTAGGAACAGCAGTAGCTGTATACCAGCTTGTTCCATCCGGTGAACTTTGCCAAGTGGAAGTTGTCGCCCAATCAGTACTTGCAGTAGAACGGAACCAATCAGTTGAAACTGTTGAATAGGCCGGAATATTAAACGGAGCTGAAGCTATAGTCGTTAAAGAACCACATGTAAATGTAATGGTTGCAGAATTATATAAAACACCAAGAGTTGATCCAGCTGTTAAATTTGTAAAAGTTGTTGTTCCAGAAACAGCTGCTTTACCAGACGATTCAGAACCACCGATTATCCAAGTCTGACCACCAGTTACTGTAGGAATGACGGTAGCTGAACTAGTTGTAACATTACCATATTGATCTTCTATATAAACTGCAGGTTGTGTTGCAAATGTGCCTCCATTTAAAGTAGGTGTAGCCAATGCTGTTTTAATAACCAATTGTGTTGCCGTACCTGCTATAGTAGTTTTAGTAATAGTTGCATCGTTATACCCAGTTGCTTGTATAAGAATAATATGACTACCTGATGTATGTAAAGCTGAAATAGCAGATGAATGTATGGAAATTGACCCAGAGGCAGGTGTAGTATAGTAAGTACCTCCAGCAAGAACTCCACCACCATCAACAGTAATGCCTGTGACAGCCCCATTCCAAGAAACGTCATTTGAGTAGGTGATTACAAAATCATTATCTACA
>CANCVE010000086.1 GCA_947381435.1 Chitinophagaceae bacterium | reverse complement strand
AGTTAA
The DNA here is from genome assembly GCA_947381435.1 of Chitinophagaceae bacterium. Lineage (GTDB taxonomy): Bacteria > Bacteroidota > Bacteroidia > Chitinophagales > Chitinophagaceae > Parasediminibacterium. The sequence goes on along the minus strand of CANCVE010000086.1, from coordinate 19,545 downwards.
CTAGTTTAGTAATTACTAATCTTTAATATTCACTTTTATATTTGTACATGAGAAGTCAAGTTAAATATTGGATTTAGTGGTAGTAACTGACAATTAATAGAGGTACTATCTAAATGAAAATGTAAGTTTTCTACTAAATACTCAGTTTTAACATTTGAATCATCTTTCACGGCCCATGAAAAATCTTATATGGCTCGTGAAAGATCTTATATGTCTTGTGTAAAATTCTGATGTATAATGAACTTACAATTTAAAAAATTGGAGAGATACTAAAAATAATTATTTGTACTATCAATTGTTTTAATGTTTTCCAAAAAGATTGAGGATAGATTGAGCATCGTTAAATATATCAAAACTGGTGTTTGGATATATTTTTTATTGTTACTTTTTGAAGGAGCATTAAGAAAATGGGTATTTCCTAGTCTTTCCTCTGTAATATTAATAATTCGAGATCCTCTTGTTTTATATCTGTTTTATATAGCACAAAGAGCTGGGTTGCTAAAAAATAATTTTTTCTACACTTCAATATTAGTTGTTTCTCTAATTTCTTTCATACTCACAATGTATATAGGTCATGGAAATATATTGGTTGCTTTATTTGGACTAAGAATAATTTTAATACAATTCCCTTTTATTTTTTTTATCGGAAGCTTTTTCTCAAAACAAGATTGTATCAAATTAGGTAAATCACTAGTTTATATAAATATAGGGATGACGATACTCGTAGCCATACAGTATTTTAGCCCTCAAACAGCATGGGTAAATAAAGGAATTGGCGATTCTGAGAGTTCAGGGTTTACAGGTTCTGGTGATTATTTTCGTGTGCCTGGGACTTTTTCTTTTACAAACGGCTTGTCCTTCTTTTATGGTTTTGTTACTGGTTATATTTTTTACTTCTGGCTAGAAAATAACAAACTAAATAAATTAGTTTTATCGGGTTCTACATTTTGTTTGTTAATTGCCATTCCACTTAGCATTAGCCGTGCGGTCTTGATTGAATTTATAGTTACTTTTATTTTTTTATTGTTGATATCTGGAAGAAGTCCTAAAATAATTGGTAGAATATTTTTGACTATTATTTTATTATTTGCAATATTCGCATTCTTATCATATTTATCCTTTTTTACAGATATGAAAGCCGTATTTATGAATCGTTTAGTTGGTGCAAATGAGGCAGAAGGTGGGGTTCAAACAATTTTCATGGATAGAATTCTAGGAGGAATGCTTGGAGCCCTTTCAAATAATAGACTCCCTTTTTGGGGATTGGGGCTTGGAATGGGTACAAATGCCGGCTCTACACTATTGACAGGTTCTGCTACTTATTTAATTTCAGAAGGTGAATGGGGCAGGTTAATAGGGGAAATGGGGTTGTTCATAGGTTTTTTTGTGATTTGTTTAAAATTAGCACTTACAGGAAAAATATTTTCAAGAAGCTGGAGTGACATTGCTAAAGGAAATGTACTTCCGTGGTTATTATTAGGTTTTGCATCTATCATGTTATTGAGTGCACAATGGGGGCAGCCCACTTCTTTGGGTTTTTGCGTACTAAGTGTAGGTTTAGTGATATCATCATTAAATGAAGCGTATTGAAAAATAGGGAATTCAATATTATTCTAATTGGTAATTATCCAAAGGATAACCAAGAAAGCATGATTAGATTTTCAGAAATGTTGCAATCAGGATTTGAAAATGTAGGACTAAGATGCGATATCTGGAATCCTATAATATTTTTCGGAAAATTCTGTAAATCTACTACTAGTGGTATCGGAAAATGGTTAGGGTATTTAGACAAATACATTCTGTTTCCCATTATTTTGCGATTTAGAACTATATTATTTAGTTCTAAATCGACAATTTATCATATATGTGATCATTCAAACTCAATTTATTTACCACACATAATTAGTCAAAGTAAGGGAATTACTTGTCACGATGTATTGGCAATAAGAGGGGCATTGGGTTATAATGATGCTTATTGTGAAGCTTCAAAGTTTGGGAAAATACTTCAAAAATGGATTTTGAAAAATTTAGAGAATGCGCAAAGGATAGCCGCAGTTTCTGAGTTAACTTTAAATCAATTGAAAGAATTGACAAAATTTGATGAAGAACAAAAAAGATTGGTAATATATAATAGCTTCAATGCAAAATTTTGCAGGTTGCGAAATGAAATATTACAAGAAAGTCTTAAACCTCTTCATTTGTCTGGCAAACCATACATCCTACATGTTGGATCTTCTTTACCTAGAAAAAATAGAAACCTACTAATATACATGCTTGCCGAATTAAAAGATAAATGGGATGGTGTAATTTGTTACGCTGGAGAACCTTTAGAGGGTGAACTTTTATCTCTAGCAATTAAATTTAACTTAAGCAGTAGGATTATTTCAGTAATTAAACCGACTCACGAAGTACTAGTTTCACTCTATAATGGTTGTGAAGCTTTCATTTTTCCTTCATATTCTGAAGGATTTGGGTGGCCTGTTATTGAGGCTCAATGCTGTGGGACTCCAGTAATTGCAAGTTCGGTAGAGCCAATGCCCGAAATAAGTGGGGGTTCAGCATTACATATTTACCCAGATGATAGTAAGGGATTTGCAAATGCGTTCTTAAAATTAAAAGATCCGAATTTTCGAAACGAAATAATCAACAACGGATACCAAAATGTAAAAAGATTTGAAAGAAAAATTATGATAGAAAAATATTTGAGCTTTTATAAATAGCTGTAAATTAAATGATTAAAAAAATTGTCACCTTATTGTTGCCTTGGCTATTGCGTAGAAAGCTTTTGAATTACTGGTTTGGCTATAATATTCATTCAACTGCTAGAATTGGATTTGCTTGGATTTTCCCTAATTACTTAGAAATGGGAGAGAATGCAAGAATTGACCATTTAAATATAGCGGTAAACCTTGATAAAATTATTTTGGGTAAAGAAGTAATAATTAGTAGGGGAAATTGGATTACAGGTTTTCCAACAAAAACAGATTCACTTCATTTCAAACATCAAAAAGATAGGAAAGCTGAGTTAGTTTTAGGTGCCTACTCTTCTATAACTAAGAATCATCACATTGATTGTACAAGCTCTATTACTATAGGCAAGTTCTCAACAATTGCAGGATATAATTCACAATTATTAACTCACTCTATTGATATCTATAACTCAAGACAAGATAGTAAGCCAATTGTTATTGGAGATTATACTTTTGTTGGAACTAATGTTGTGATACTAGGAGGATCTGTATTACCTAGTTATTCAGTTTTAGGTGCTAAATCATTATTAAGCCATGAATTTAATAAAGAATGGTGTCTATATGCAGGAGTTCCCGCGAAAGAAATTAAAGAAATTAGAAAGGATGCAAAATATTTTCATAGACAAAATGGATTTGTTATTTAATCAAAAATATTAAAAACACCCTTTTGAAACTTTTACATTTAATAGCAACATTAAATCCTGAATCAGGAGGAGTATGTCAAGCATTAAGAACTTCAATTGAAGGACTAAAAGCTGTTGGAGTAGATAATTCCGTTGTATGCTTAGATGATTCGGGTGAAAAATTTCATGAGGTGGATAATTTTAATATTTTTCCTATTGGTAAAGGTACAGGCCCATGGTGTCACAATAAATACCTGATAAATTGGCTAACCGAAAATTTAGGAAATTACGATGCGGTCATTCTTCATGGATTATGGTTATTCCCTGGATATGCATTACAAAAAGCACTAAAAAAGATTAAAAGGAATAATATAGGAAATGTTCCAGCATTTATCGTTATGCCACACGGAATGCTTGACCCTTATTTTCAAAAAGCACAAGGCAGGAAACTTAAAGCACTAAGAAATATAGTTTACTGGCAAGTGATTGAAAAGAATGTAGTTAATAATGCTGATGGATTATTCTTTACATGTGAAGAGGAGATGCATTTGGCGTCTACATATTTCAGACCCTATAACCCTAAGAAAGAGTTCATAGTTAGTCTCGGAGTTCCTTTTCCATTATTTGAATCTGAAAAACTATTGAGAAAAAAGGATGAAAACTACATTCTTTTTTTAAGTAGAATACATCCCAAAAAAGGAATTGATTTATTAGTGGAAGCCTATGCAGAATTAAGTACTATATATAATAATATACCCAACTTAGTAATAGCTGGTCCTGGCTTAGATTCAGCTTATGGAAAAGAAATTTTTAATACTGTTCAAATAAATAGTGAAATTAGAGATAAAGTGTCCTTTAAAGGAATGTTGACGGGTGAAGCAAAATGGGATGCATTTTATAATTGTGAGGCCTTTATCTTGCCAAGTCATCAAGAAAACTTTGGCATCGCAGTAGTAGAAGCATTGTCATGTGGAAGACCTGTATTAATTACAGATAAAGTAAATATTTGGAGAGAAATAGAGACTGATAATGCTGGATTTGTAGAGTCGGATACAAATAACGGAATAAAAAAGTTAATACAAAAGTGGATTAGATTAAATGAACAACAAAAATTAGATATGTCTAATTCAGCAAAGGCTTGCTATGCTTCAAATTTTACTGTAAAAATAGCAGCAGCTAAAATGATTAATTCATTAACTAGTATAGTCGAACGCAATTCCTAAATCCTCTTCACAATTTTAAAATGGTTAACACAAATACACATACTGGACCTTCATTCTCAGTAATAAATAGGCTATTAAGGTTAGTTTGGGGCATTGTTTATTTAACACTCTTTAAATACTCACCACGGCCTTTTCATTCATGGCGTAGTATGATTTTACGAATATTTAAAGCAAAGGTTGGTAAAGATGTACATGTATATCCTAAAGTTCAAATTTGGGCACCTTGGAATCTTTATTTGGATGACCAATGCGGAATAGGAAATGGAGTTAATCTATATTCTCAAGATAAAATAAGCATTGGCAAGAAGACGGTAATATCTCAAGGTGTACAAATATGTACTGGAACTCATGATTATACAAAAAATGGTTTTCCATTGTATACAAAACCGATAATAATTGGAAGTGATGTATGGGTAGCCTCTGAAGCATTCATACACCCTGGAATTACAATTGGTGATGGATCAGTAATTGGTGCTAGATCTGTTGTTACCAAAGATATGCCATCATGGACGGTTTGTACAGGACATCCTTGTAAACCCATAAAAACAAGGGTTTTGATTAAATAGTTTTATGATATCAATTATAATTCTTACAAAGAATGAACAAAAAGATTTATCTTCTTGTCTTACATCATTAAAATGGTGCGATGATGTTCATATACTAGATTCTGGGAGTATTGACAATACGATAGAAATCGCTAAGAAATTTAATGTTAAAACCTCTTTCAATGAATTTATAAGTTTTGGAAAACAAAGAAATTATGCGTTAGACAATATCATTACAAAATATGATTGGATATTATTTTTGGATGCTGACGAGGTTGTTACTACTGAGTTTGTTAATGAAATGTTCAACAAAATTGTTGAAGCTGATTCAAGTGTAGCTGGTTTTTATTGCTGTTGGAAAATGATTTTAGAAAGCAGGTGGTTGAAATATTGTGATAATTTTCCAAAATGGCAATTTAGATTATTGAGGAAAGGGAAAGCAAGGTTCACAGATTTTGGACATGGCCAAAAGGAAAACAATATAATTGGAAAAATTGAGTATATTAAGGAGCCATATCTTCATTATGGATTTTCGAAGGGATGGCATGCATGGATTGAAAGGCATAATAAGTATTCTACCGTTGAAGCAAAGGCACGACTTTATAATATCCCCCCTTTTAGAAATATTTTTTCAAAGCATAGTAGTAAAAGAAATCCTGCATTGAAATCTTGGCTAATCAAAATTCCAGGTTGGCCACTGTTTCGATTTATTTATTCATACATATTAAGGTTTGGATTTCTTGAAGGGCGACCTGGTTTTATTTATTGTGTAAACATGGCTTATTATGAGTTTTTAATTAAAATTAAAATTAGAGAACTAGAGAAAAGTAGCCAGTTTTAATTTGTTAAACTGATTATCCTTTTTTGTAAAATATAGATTTAAAAAAACGAAACCTTGAAAAAATCAATCTTAATAATAGGAATTAATTACTTCCCAGAAATAACAGGGATTGGTAAATATACTGCTGAAATGGCGGAATATTTAGCCCATAAAAAAGATTTTGATGTAACAGTTATTACTGGTAATCCATATTATCCGCAATGGCGAATTTATGACGGTTATAAAAATAATATACACAAAGAGATAGTTAATGGAATTACAGTATATCGGAATCCTGTATATATTCCTTCGAAGCCTAGAACAATGAGGCGGCTATTGCAGGATTCTTTGTTTGTTTGTTGCTCTTTTTTTATTCTGAATTATTTCCTTTTAACACGAAAAAGGTTTGATTATATCTTCACCCCAGTCCCCCCGTTTGCAATAGGTTTTTTGGGTTTATACTATAGATTCTTTTTTAGAAAAGCAAAACTTATTTATCATATTCAAGACCTTCAAATTGATGCTGCAAGTAATTTGGGCATGATAAAGCATAAGAAATTTCTCAAAATCCTTTTTAAATTAGAAGAATATATCTTAACAAGGGTAAATTTTGTATCCACAATTTCTGATGGAATGCTTTCAAAAATTGAGGCCAAAACAAATAAAAAGATGAACACTGTTTTATTTCCCAATTGGATAAATAATCACGATATATTTCCAACCAAATCTCAAGTAAGCATTGTAAAATATGATTGGCTTGAAAATAAAAAAATGATTTTCTACTCTGGAGCAATTGGTGAAAAACAAGGGCTAGAGGGGTTTATAGATGCTGCTGACACTTTTAAAAATGCTCCAGAATTTTGTTTTGTAATTGCAGGAGAAGGACCATATAAAGAGAAACTGTCTTTGTATGCTCAAAGCAAAGGACTCACGAACTTACATTTCCTAAATTTATTACCAATTCATGAATTCAATGAAATGTTGAATTCTGCTTTTATACATATTATAATTCAAAAAGAATCTGGTAGCGATTTATTTTTGCCTTCAAAATTAACCAATATCTTAGGCATTGGTGGCGTTGCTTTAGTTACTGCTTCGCCCAATACTTCCTTATATAACATTTTTACAAAGCATAATTGTGGATACATAATTTGTCCTTCAAATTTGAATGAATTATGTAAAGCCATTCAAAAATTATCTACTGATATTAGCCTTTATAATACCATAAAACTCAACGCATTGGATTATGCAAAAATTAATCTTTATCAGTCAAATGTGATAGACCAATTCATTAATAAGATTGCCTCATAATCTAAAAATATGGTAACTACTCAAGTATAAATACTTTACGAACTATCCAATATTAGTTCTAATTTATCGTTTATAGTTTATAGCAGCAACAATTACGATATTACAGTCAGATTATGATAGGCTTCTAAGTTTAATTTCGGCTCAAGCAAAGCTGATATTGGAATTGGAGGAACGTATTAGACTATTAGAGAATGGCAGAAAAAGCACTACAAGTCATACACCTTGATCACAGGTAATAGGTCGTTCTAATTCAAAAAGCTTGCGGGTAAAGTCAGATAAACCAACTGGCGGCCAAGTCGGTCATGTAGGTAGTACTCTATTATGCAAAGCCATACCTGATGCTATCATACCCCACATTCCGAGTTATTGTACTGAATGCGGATTGAACTTATCAGCTATTGCTTCTGTGGCAGTAGAGCGCCGACAAGAAATATTTATCCCGCCGATACGTGCCCAGTATTTGGAACATGTTAGTCATAGTAAAACCTGCCGTTGCGGTAATAAGTGCGTGGGTAGCTTTCCTGAAGGAATCAATGGTTCCATTCAATATGGTGGTCAAATAGGTGCATTGGTAGCCTATTTAAGTGTTTCACAATATCTGCCCTATAAACGTATCACTCTACTAATGAAAGATGTTTTTGGCATACCAATGAGTGAAGGAACAGTAGATAACCTCTTAGAAAGAGCGGTACAAAAAGCAATGCCCGCCTATCAAATGATTCAACAACGTATTCAATCAGAAGCAGTAGTAGGGGGTGATGAAACGGGTGCTTACATTGGAGGCAAGAAGGGATGGATGCATACTTGGCAATCAGCGAAACTTACTTTTATAGTGGCATCCATGAACAGAGGGTTTCAAACTATTATGCAACATTTTCCAAATGGTTTCCCTTTATCAGTATATGTAAGTGATTGTTGGGCTGCACAGTTAAAAGTGCTGGCTAAATTGCACCAATTGTGTATAGCGCATCTGTTGCGGGAACTTACTAACTTTATAGAAGCACTTGATTGCAAATGGAGCATAAAGATGAAAGCACTATTTTCTGATGCAATACGTGTAAAACAGCAACTTACAATAACTGATTATAAGCAACCTTGTCAAGAGGTAATTATCCTACAAAAAAGGCTTGAAACTTTATTAAAAGAGCATAAAAATGCTTCCCCAAATAAAAAAGTGCAGGCATTTATAAAACGACTAGAAAAACACCAAAAGAGTATTCTCACTTTTCTTTACCATCATCATGTGCCACCAGATAACAATGCATCTGAAAGGGCCATCAGGAATGTAAAAGTAAAAACAAAGGTATCGGGACTATACAGGTCTGAAAGAGGGGCAGAACGTTTTGCAATCCTAAGATCTGTCATTGATACTATCAAGAAAAATAATAATAATGTTTTTGATGGATTATTATCCTTGTTCTACTGATGGGTTGAGTAGTTACGATTTTTCTTTTATTACCACCAAAAATTTAAAACTCAATTTTATTTGGTTTTTAATTGTCTTAAAAAGGGTATTTTTTGTATTCCCGCAGAAAAAAATTGTATCAAACAGAAGATTTCTTGTTTTCCGGAGGGAAATATTTGCATTCATAAGGAGTAGAATAAATGATTCTGCTCCTTATGAAGACAAATATGCTCCTTATGATGACAAATTTGCTCCTTATGAAGACAAAACTGCTCCTTATGAAGATAAAAACGTTCCTTATGAAGATAAAAACGACAATTGGGTGAAGTTTTAATAGGTTGTTATGTTTAGTGGCTAGTTATAAATTATTAGACTGTAGATATGAGTTAGGAGATTTGAGTAATTAGATTTTTATTTTAGTAATTCAATGTTTACAATAGAACAATTAGCAGAAATAATTGAATTCAAGCATATTTATAAAACGCCACTATGTTCAGACAATAATCTAACAAATAGCTATAGTAGACACATAGAAAAAGAAGGTTATACTAAATTTTGTGTGAGAATATTGAGATTTGCATATGGAAATGTCAGCGGTATTACAGCATTTATTGCCCTTGGGAACTGATTGGGAGATTAAGGAAGTTGTTTTTGAAGAGCATCTTAAAAGGATAGATATAAAGGTTATTTACAAGCCTAGCTTTTTTATGGTTGAAGGAATTCGTTACAAGATATATGATGAACTTCCGGAACGGGAATGGCAGCATCTTCCTTGGTTTCAGTACTGTTGCTACATAAAATGTAAGATACCCCGTTTTATAAATGGCGAAGGTCAGGTAAGGATAGTTCCTGTTCCTTGGGCAGACAGCAGGAAGGGTTATACCAGCCTATTTTCAGCGCAAGTCATAGCGATGCTGCAATTGGTACAGGTACAAAGCAAGGTAGCGTTAATTTGCCAGACTAGCGACTATATCGTCAGGAGCATCATGGAGGATGCCGTTAATAAGGCAATTGAAAAACGTGGTATAGTGAACGATTTTGAATATATAAGTATAGATGAGAAAGCTTTTGCAAGAGGACATGACTATGCCTCCATATTGATAGACTCAAGTGCGGGCAAGGTATTGGAACTTACGGAGGGGAGGAAGGCTGAAAACGTTTCTGCAATGGTGTTTGCACTTACCGACAAGGAAATCCTGCCAGATGTGAAGATGGTAAACCTTGATATGTGGGAGGCCTATATGAACGTCATGGAAAAAATAGCCCCCAATGCAGTACAGGTTCATGACAAGTTCCATTTGGTAAAAAAACTCAGCGACGCCATCAATAAGACAAGGCAGAAGGAAGTGAAGACAGAGCCACTGTTGAAGGAAGCAAGGTTTGCAGTGTTAAAGAACGAGGCAAACAGGACTACAAGGCAATCCAGTCAATTCGATGCCATCAATGATGCAAACCTACTTACTGCACAGGCATGGAGGGTGAGGGAAAACTTCAGAGCATTATTTGAACAGACCGGTTACCTGAACCTGATAGAAGTCTATGATAAATGGATGGAAAACGCATTACAGACAGGTATAAAATATGTGATAGACGTGGTAAGGACATTCGAAAGACACTTGGTAGGGATATTCAATGCGATACTTTATAAAACAACGAGTGCACAACATGAAAGAATCAATGGAAACATCCAGTCCCTAATAGCAAAGGCAAGAGGATTTGTAAATTTTGAACGGTTTAGGATTAATGTGATGTTCTATTATGGGAAAATTAATATCCCACACAAGATTTAGAATAACCGTTATTATTATTTCTTCCTGTTTGAATTTATTCCCTTTACAACAATTTTGCAACTTGGTATGATGCCGTAACTTATTTTCGTTGTTATGAAGTTATTAGAGGTAATTGGGATTGAGAAAAAAGAGGAGCGTGGCAATGGATTGGTAGATATAAACTTTACACAAAAAAGATTTGAGAAAATTGCAATAGCAGGAGAAACAGGTAGCGGAAAAAGTACTTTATTAAAAATTATTGCAGGATTGGTTCAGCCCGATGCTGGTAATACATTCTTTGAAGAAGTAAGGGTTAAGGGGCCTTATGAAGAACTAATTCCTGGTCATAAGGGGATAGCCTACTTGGTTCAGAACTTCGATATTCCACATTTTCTTACCGTAGAACAAGTACTTATTTATGCTAATCCATTGTCCGACTCAGAAGCTGCGAATGACCCTTTTGCACATTCTTTGTATGAAACTTGCAAAATATCGCACTTATTAAAACGTAGAACAGACCAGTTATCGGGTGGAGAAAAACAACGGGTGGCACTAACTCGATTATTGATTACACAGCCTAAACTATTATTGCTTGATGAGCCGTTCTCTAACCTCGATATGATTCATAAGAATATATTGAAGGAAGTAATTGCCGAAATAAGCGATAAGTTACAAATTACCTGCATCCTAGTTTCTCACGATCCTTTAGATACTCTTTCTTGGGCGCATACCATCTTGGTAATGAAGGAAGGAAAAATCATCCAGCAAGGAACTCCCGAAGAGCTGTACAAAAAACCAGAGAACGAATATGTGGCGGGTCTATTTGGTAAGTACAATTTGCTGCCTCCTCCTCTTTCTAAGGTTTTGTTAGGCGCAAAATTTAAATCAACCGATAAGGAAGGTCTCTTCATTAGGCCCGAACATTTAATAGTAACTAAGTCCGAAAAAGAGTTGGCCATTAAGGGTATTGTATATCAAACGTACTATTATGGCAGCCATTCCGAGCTGGCAATTAGGGTAGAAAGAGGATTAATAATCACCGTAAAAACAACCTATTCACATTCTTTCGAACGTGGCAATGTGGTGTATGTTTCCTTGTTGCAGTAATTTATTAGCGCACCGTTCTGTCTTTCCATTTATACTTTCCAAACATGCCGAAGAAGCCCGCAGCGCAAGTATAAACAATATGAGGTATCTGGAGAATTACATTCTTCCAATGGAGTTCTATTTTAAAAAAGGCGGCAATATGTACAGCGAAGCTTGCTTCTACCAGTGTTTTTAGGATTAACAGCAAAAGCCAAAAAACAAACAATGGATGATACACTATTGATAGAAATGGAAGCAATAAAAAGCTAGTATTTAGTAGCAACACAAACCACAAAACAACTTTTACACTTACATCCTTGTATTTTGTTGCCTTACTTGCCCATCTTATACGTTGATTCAGAAATGCATTTACAGTAAGCATCGGCTCTGTTCTGATAATAGCTTCTTGGCTAAGCACATATCCCATCTTTTTTGGGTATGCTTCTTTTATTTTATTCATCAGTAGCATATCATCGCCACTTGCAATATTGTCAATGCCTTTAAACCCATTCACTGCATAAAAAGCTTCTTTTTTATAGGCTAGGTTAGCACCGTTGCACATGGCATGTAAACCAACCGAAACCGAAGCAGCAGTAATTCCCTGCAAGGCCATAAAATCTATACACTGAAAAGATTGTAATAGGCTACTATCATTTGTAAAAGCCACAGGTGCACCCACAAAAACGGAGTCATTTTGCTGAATGTAGGCATCTATTGTTTTTAACCAATTATTTCCAGCAATACAATCAGCATCGGTAGTTATAATCCATTCATTGTTTGCCATGCCAATACCCGTTTCTATTGCTTTCTTTTTATAGGCATTCAATTTTTTACCATCCAATACTTTAGATAACTCAACTACGTGAATATTTGGATAATGAGTTCCCAATTGCTGTACAATTTGTGGTGTGGCATCCGTAGAAAAATCATCTATTACAAACACTTCCCACAAACCTGACGGATAGTTTTGTTGAATGATAGATTGTAGTAAGATGCCAATATTGTTTTCTTCATTCCTTGCGGGAATAATAATGCTAAAAGAAGTTTTCGGTGAATAGTCTGCTTGAGGGACAAACGGCTTTAGCTTAATAAACCAATACCTATATAAAAGCATGATTGCGGCATAAACAAAAAACAACAACGAAACAATGCCTACAACTACATACATATAGCACAAAGAAACGACTTAGAATTTAATAAATATTTGAGCGCGTTATAAAAAGATAGATTTCAATTGTAGAGAATAAAGAATACGCTTGATTTAATGACTGTGTATCCTTTGCCATTTTGATATTTTTTTCCACAATTAATATAAAATTTTCATTAAAACGATTATCTTTCGCCCTTATTTTTATTTTCTAACATTTAAAACATTGCTACCATGTCAATACCAGTGGTTGATTTATCTGATTTCTTAAGTGGTGATGAAACACTTAAAAAGAGTTTTGTACAAAAATTGGGTTCTGCATACGAAACAGTAGGTTTTGTTTCTGTAAAAAACCATGGATTACCAGATGTACTGATTGCAGAAATCTACGAATATGTACAAGAGTTCTTTGCACTTCCTGTAGATGAGAAGAAAAAGTATGAAATTCCAGAGCTGGCTGGACAAAGGGGTTTTACCAGTTTTGGTAAAGAACATGCAAAAGGAAGTGATGCACCAGATTTGAAGGAGTTTTTTCAGTTTGGTCAGTTAGTGGAAGCTGGCGATCCGATGAAGGAAATTTACCCAGACAATGTTCAGGTAAAGCAAATTCCTAAGTTCAATCCTACGCTAGAGGAAGCTTATCGCAGTTATGAAAAAACAGGTAAGGCACTTTTACAAGCTATTGCCCTCTATTTAGGTTTGGATGAATTTTATTTTGATAGCCACATAGAAAAAGGTAATTCCATTCTTCGTTGTATTCATTATCCACCCATAAAGCAAGCGCCTAAAAATGCAATGCGTGCTGAACAACATGAGGATATCAATTTGATTACTTTATTGGTTGGTGCGTCTGCCGATGGGTTGGAAATATTGAATAAAAAAGGTGAGTGGATTGGCGTTACTGCTTTGCCAGAACAAATTGTGGTAAACGTGGGCGACATGCTTCAACGTCTTACCAACAATAAACTAAGAAGTAGTACGCACAGAGTGGTTAATCCACCAGAAGCACTTTGGGGAAATCCTCGTTTTTCTATGCCTTTCTTCCTGCATCCAAAAAGCGAAATGAGCTTGGCTTGTTTGCCGGATTGCATAGACGAAACGCATCCTAAGGCTTATCCAGATGTAACGGCTGGAGAATATCTTGACGAAAGATTGAGAGAGATTGGTCTAAAGAAATAGGTTAAAATAATACTGAAGATTAAAAGCCAAGGATGAAGGTTAATGTTAAACATTTACTTTCGCCTTGGCTTTTTTAGTTTTTGTAAAGCTTTGATAAGCCATTAATCTGAAATTTGTTTTAGTTACCCCAAATGAAATTACTTCGTCATATACCATTTTTAAAAGCTGTTCTTCTGCATAGCCTCACCGCTTTTGGTGGGCCACAGGGACATTATGGTATGATGATGAAGACTTTTGTAAATGGCAGAAAAGACATTACCGAAGAGGAATTGATAGACTTTGTTAGCTTTTGCAACATGCTTCCTGGTGCATCGTCCACACAAACCCTCACCCTAATTGGCTACAAAAGGGGAGGTATACCATTAGCATTACTCACGCTACTAGTTTGGATAACACCCGCTTGTACCATAATGGGGGGCTTATCTTTTGTGTTAGATTATTACGATGATCGGTCTATCAACACCCAAATATTTCATTTTGTACAGCCAATGGCTATCGGTTTCATTGCCTTCTCTGCTTTTAAGGTATTTAAAATTGCCATCACCAATACCATCACTCGCATTATACTTGCGTCAACCATCATCATAACCTTTTCCCTTTTTAAAAGTCCGTGGGTTTTTCCTGCCATCATAGTATTGGCAGGCATTGTTACCAACTTTAGTAGTAAACGTATTCCTCAAAAAGGTGTTCGTCCCAAACAAATTAAGTGGGGAAACATGCTAATATTCCTTGCCATTTTTGGTATTGCTGGTTATTTATCGGAAACAGCTACCCAAAACAATTGGAAAAACCATAAATCGTTCAACGTATTCGAGAGTAGTTATCGTTTTGGTAGCCTTGTTTTTGGCGGCGGCGATGTATTGATGCCCATGATGTACGAACAATATGTGGTTCGCCCCACCACTCCACATGTTTTGGAAACCAAGCGGGATGTTTTGAGTATGGATAAAACAGATTTTCTAACAGGTTCGGGGATGGTGAGGGCAATACCAGGGCCCGTTTTTTCTATTGGGGCATTTACGGGAGGAATGGTTTTACGGTCGGACAATACTTTTGCCACTCAGTTGTTAGGCTGTATTCTTGGTTCCGTTGGCATATTTATGCCAAGTGTTTTATTGGTGCTTTTCTTCTTTCCGGTGTGGCACAACCTAAAAAAGTATGCGGTCATCTATCGATCATTAGAAGGAATTAATGCAGCGGTGGTAGGCTTAATGGCTGGAGCAACTTTGTTTTTAATTAAAGACATCATCAGCATCAATCCCAATCAAAGCATAGCGATGGTTTTTGCCAATATTGCTGTCATCATGCTCACTTTTCTCACACTACAGTTTTCTAAATTGCCAGCGCCTTTTATTGTGTTGGCTTGTCTCATTGCCGGATGGATTATATAATATTCTTCACCACAAGAAGCACAAAGGTTTTCACAAGGAACACAAAGATTATTGGGAATTTTAGCAATAGCTATTTTATAAACTTTATATCTTTTGTCTTTTTTCTTCGTGTACTTTGTGGTTAAGACCTTTATAGTAGGAGGTTAAAATTTTTAACAGTAACATAAAATGTAATAATTAGGTAATCTTCAATATTATCTTTGTCACCTTATGATTAAAGATTTATTCTGGTGTGTGGCTATATATTTATTATACCGATTCATTTTCGAATTGGTTATCCCTATTGCCAAAACCGTTAGCAAAATGAAAACCACTGTTTCTCAGATGAACGAACAGCAACAACAGTTTACCAAAACACAATCTACCCAACAATCAACTGTGCCGCCTAAAAGCTCCACCACATCTACCAATGATGAATACATTGAGTTTGAAGAAATAAAAGATTAGACCTCTTCGGAAATCCATTCTCTCTTTTTTTCTGTTACCTCAGTGCCTCAGTGGCAAAGAAATTCTACATAATTGTATAAAATGTTTGCCACAGAAGGCACAGAAAAAACAGAGAAATCAAATAGAAGACACTCTTTTTTATCACAAAGCAATTGTCGAAGAGGTCTATTAGAAGATTTTAGTTTGAGATTCAATGTCGTTTAGTTAAGAAAAAAGAAAAGTTTAACCGTAAAGGACGAAAAGTATCTTCGCAAAGCAAACGCAAAGGGCTTTCCTGATTTTAGGTAAAACGTTGCACTTTAAGAGTGCAAAGGAGGGGATTAGCTTTTATCCTTGCTTTTTTAATTAACTTTTTTTCCTTTTTTACTTTGTGCTTCTTTGAGCCTTTGGGTCTTTGTGGCGGAAATCCTTAACTAAACGACATTGGTTTGAGATTGATGAATTTTTGATTGAAAAGAGAAACTTTTAATCAATCATATTCATTATACAGGCATCCTTTTTAAGTTTAAGGATTATAGTTGGGTCATGGGAGCTATCTGAACAGGTGGTGGAACTCTCTGGACTTCATCAAAAATGTAGAAAAGGTTATAAAAACGTAACCTTGTTTCTATTTTTTTTATTACACAAAACTTGAAGCGATGCAATTGTTATTAGTTACACAACTCTGTACTATCCTGCAACGTTGTTTACGGTGCGGTATGATTTATTATTTTATAAAAGGTTTAGTCAAATTACACAAAACAAAAAGAGACCACCCAATTGGGCAGTCTCTTTCTTTTTATTTTACGCAATACTTAAAACATTCCTACATTATCACAAAGCTAATAATTACGCTTGCGGGGCTACGTTCATCTCTTTTTGTTTGATAAAAACAACGCACGTAACAAGTTTTTCCTACCTGACTTTCATCAAAATGAAAAGTATGTGATGACGAAGAAGTTACATTTCCATTGCTAAACACCACATCGGCATTGGCAATACCTGCTGCACCAATGTAAGTTTCGTAATAAACAATATTGCCCGTTGGCGCACCCTTGCTAGTAGGCGTGGCGGTGTTGTGAAAAAGAAATTTTGCCCACAAATGCCCCGCAGTATCCATTGCAAAACCCGGTGCAATTGGAGATACTACAGCCATGCTTGCAGCTTTTCGGTCAAAAATTAAAAACACAGCCTTATCGTTGGCTGTTAAAACAGAATCTGGAATATTGCCATAAACTTCATCAAGATTACTATCAATCTTAACTTCCAAACTATCTTTCAAGTCAATTATTGGCTTTGTACACTGAGAAACATCTTTATATTTCAACCAATTAGGACTCCAAAGCCCATAATTGGTATTCAATGAAGAAAGAGTTCCAGCAGGCGTATTGAAACGCAACTGATTGGCAGGTAAATTTATATACGGTACTACAACTATATAATAGGCATGTTTACCATCATCAGTTCTTGGTTTGCGAGCATCATTATGTGACATAATTTTTTATTTTTTACTATTAAACGAATGCGTTATCAATTTTTAGCGATTATTTTTTCTCGATATGAGATCTATTCTTTGTAATATGATATCTCATCTTGCCAGAAACATGTCTCATCTTGGTAAGATGATGCGTCATATTACCAAGATGATATCTGCTTTTGTGAAGATGATATCTCCTTTTACCAAGATGACGTCTCCTTTTACCAAGATGACGCGTCATATTACCAAGATGAGATATCATATTGGGCTTAAAAAAAGCTTATTAACCATCTAGTTGAAGCTGTGTAATGAGTACTGCCGTTGAATAGCAGCTATTTCGGACGTTGCAAAGAAGAAATTTGTAAGCTACTAATGTGTTCATGAGGCAACGTTTTATCTTCTGGCAATTATTCTGTTTTTAATTCTGGCGAAGGTTCAGATTAATAATCCATAAAATCTAATTAAATAAAAAGTATGTTCGAAGTGGGATGTGTTTCAATTTAATTTATTAAACAATTTCGTTTAAAAGACTACATTTTACTTGTATTTTTTTAATTTATTTGCATCACTAAAAATAAATTTTTACTTGAATGCCTCTATTTAAAGAAAATTATAATACTAGTTTGAGTGATATTGTTGCCAATCATATTCCTGCTATGCTTGCTTATTGGGATAAAGATTTGGTTTGCAGATTTGCAAATGTTGCTTATCTGGAGTGGTTTGGAAAAACTAGTGAACAAATGATAGACAAAATGACTATCAAAGAATTATTGGGTCCAGTACTATTCGATAAAAATTTACCTTATATCACCGCTGCCTTAGAAGGAAAAAACCAAAACTTTGAAAGGGAAATTCCATTGCCCGCCGGTGAAATTAGATATGCCCTTGCCAACTATTCTCCTAATATTGTAGGCGGTGAAGTAATAGGTTTTTTTGTTCATGTGGCAGACATCACTTCTGTAAAATTGCTTGAGAAAAGGATAATCAAGTCCAACGAAATCATAAATTATCAGAACAGGCAATTACTAAATTTTTCAAATATTGTTTCCCATAACCTTAAGTCGTATGCCAATAATTTGGATTCAATTTTAGGTTTATACGAAAAATCTGATTCTGAGACGATGAAGGAAAAGATGTTTGGGTTTCTTAAAAACATCTCAAAAGGATTCAGTGCTACGGTAAAAAATTTGCTTGAAATTGCTAAAGCACACAATGAATCTAAAATTGATCTAGAAAAAATAAATGTAAACACTTATATATTGAGGGCAATTGAAACACTTCAACTTGAAATTACCAATTGCGAAGTTTTCATAGAAAATAATATACTAGATAATACAAAGGTGATGGCCAATCCTGCTTATATGGATAGTATTTTTCAGAACTTTTTGTCTAATTCTATTAAGTATAGGCATCCAGATAGGATACCGAAAGTAATATTGAATAGTTTTATAGAAGGAAAGTATACGGCTATCTCCATAAAAGACAATGGTATTGGAATTGATTTAAATAAACATGGAGATAAATTGTTTGGTATGAACCAAACTTTTCATGGAAATCCTGATGCGCAGGGTATTGGATTGTACATAACAAGGTATCAGATTGAAACCATGGGTGGAGACGTGAAAGTGGAAAGTGAAGCAGGGGAAGGGACAACTTTTACAGTATATCTCAACTCTGCAAATTAAATTCGACTAGCTCAAAGGCCCCGCTGCCGCAAGTCAAATCAGGGTGCTACACGGACTCGCTGCTACCGCAAGTGTGTCACTTGTGGCTTCGCTAAGATAAATCCAATAAGAAAAAATAAAAGTATAATCCTATTCTCTTAAAATGCAGTCTCTTTGCAACAAGATGAGTAGGAACTATAAATTTCATAATAAGGCAGGCTTGTACTTTGTAAGCTTTGCCACAGTATATTGGCTTGATATTTTTGTACGGGAACTGTATCTAACAGCAGTATTGGAAAACTTGGATTACAATAGAAAGAATAAAGGACTTGAAATATATTGTTGGTGCATAATGTCTAGCCACATACACTTGATAATAAGGGCAAAAGATAATAACCCAGAGATGGTTTTGGGAAAGTTTAAAGAATTTACATCCAAGCAATTACATAAATTGATAATGGAGAATCCGCAGGAAAGTAGAAAGGAATGGCTGTTGTGGATGATGAAACGCGCTGCCGAAAAGAATAGCAATGTAACCAATAGCCAGCTTTGGCAACAACACAATCAACCAATAGAGTTATGGTCGCAAGATGTGATAGAACAAAAACGGGATTACATACACAATAACCCGGTTGTGTCTGGCTTGGTAACAGAACCGCAACACTGGAAATACAGTAGTGCCATAGATTATGCTGGTGGCAAAGGACAACTAGACATTGATTTTCTATA
>CANCVE010000085.1 GCA_947381435.1 Chitinophagaceae bacterium | reverse complement strand
AACCTTTATATCTATCCTTTTAAGATGCTCTTCAAAAACAACTTCCTTAATCTCCCAATCAGTTCCCAAGGGCAATAAATGCTGTAATACCGCTGACATTTCCATATGCAAATCTCAATATTCTCACACAAAATTTAGAATAACCTTATATTATTTACTCCAACGAAATAAAAGGAGTGAAAGGTAAAATTGAAATAGCCAGTTCAATAAAAGCTAATCTTTTTCAAAAGAAATTAACTAACTGTTCTTATGATGACCTTTCTTCTAATATTCTGTTGAATCAGATATTGGTGAGTACATTGAAAAATCTTACTAAAACAAAGGATTTAGATAAAGGAATACTAACAGAAATAGTGAAACTTCAACGAATGTTTGTAGGTGTTTCGATATTAAAGATTAATAACAAACATTTTAAGTTATTACAGATTTCAAGAAATCAGCATTTCTATTCATTCCTTATGAATGTGTGTGAATTGATACATTTGAATAGTTTGCCTGACGAAAAAGAAGGGAGTTTTCTTTTCATGAACTTTAGTCAGGATGAGCGGAAAATGAATCAACTCTTTGAAGCGTTTGTAAGAAACTTTTATAAAATTGAGTTGAAAGATATTTTTAAAACTAGCAGAGAAACCATTCAGTGGCAGTTTGGTGTTCCTAATGAAACAAACAGAAAGTACTTGCCGCAAATGCAAACAGATATTTCGCTTGAAAATGAGAATAGGAAGATAATTATTGATGCGAAGTACTATAAGGAAACAATGACCGTGAATTATGATAAGGAGAAGATTCATAGTAGCCATTTGTATCAGTTAAATAGCTATCTATTGCACCAACAAACCTCAAATTCTAAAACAAAAAATGCTACAGGCATACTTTTATATCCCACCATTGAAGAAGAATTTGATTTACATTATACCTACCAGAATCATAATATTTATATTAAAACAATCAACTTAAACACACATTGGAGTAATATTTCAAAGCGGCTTAGAGAAATTGTTTTATGATGGCAATTTACAAGTAAGCAATAGAAATAGATGTATAAGTAGGAGAATATAAGGCGATTGAGAGGCTGCAGAGACGGATGATAATCTGCCTTGATTGCTAAGAATGGCTACGAAGGGGATTTGCTGAGCAAATAAGACGGATTTGGTACGCAAATAAGATGGATTAAGATCCGTCTCTACGTTTGAAATAGCCGTTGAAAGTGGAGATAAAATGGCGACAGAGCGGCTGTAGAGACGGACATCAGTCAGTCTTGATTGCCAAGAATGACTGCGAAGGGGATTTGCTGAGCAAATAAGACGGATTATCATCCGTCTCTACGTTTGCAAAACAAACAGAAAATAGCCGTTGAAGGTGGAGATAAAATGGCGACAGAGCGGCTGTAGAGACGGACATCAGTCAGTCTTGATTGCCAAGAATGACTTCGAAGGGGATTTGCTGAGCAAATAAGACGGATTAAGATCCGTCTCTACGTTTGCATAACAAATAGAAAATAGCCATTGAAGCTGGAGATGAAATGGCGACAGAGCGGCTGTAGAGAAGGACATTAGTCCGTCTTAATTGCCAAGAATGACTGCGAAGGGGATTTGCTGCGTAAATAAGACGGATTAAGATCCGTCTCTACGATTGCCAAACAAGCAGAAAATAGCCATTGAAGGTGGAGACGAAATGGCAACAGAACGGCTGTAGAGAAGGACATTAGTCCGTCTTAATTGCCAAGAATGACTGCGAAGGGGATTCGCTTCGCAAATAAGACGGATTAATAATTTACACAAGACGGATTATCATCCGTCTCTACGAAGAATACGACCCTACACAACAAAAAATACAGAATAGAAACCGCACGTTTGGCAGGATACGATTATGGTAGCTAGAAAGGCATTTATATTTATTAGCAATTGTTTACCATTTGAAAGATTGGGGAAGATGAATGGAAATATATTCTAGGATTAATAATATAAAAGGAGGGGGTGTAGAGACGGATGATAATCCGTCTTAAATTGATTTCGCAATTTTTTGATTGTATACGTTGTGTTTTTGTTTATTACATTTACACAAGACGGATTATCAATTTACACAAGACGGATTATCAATTTATACAAGACGGATTATCAATTTATACAAGACGGATTATCATCCGTCTCTACAGAAGAATATGACACTATATAACAATAAATACAGAATAGAATCCGCACGGCTTGAAGGCTATGATTATGGTAGCAATGGTGCTTACCACATCACCATCTGCACCAAAAACAGGCTGCACCATTTTGGCGAAATTGTAGAGACGGATGATAATCCGTCTTTGCGGCAGGATGCCTCACCTGCTGAAAAAACAAAAGCACCGGAAAAAGAGAAAGATGAAAGCGTTCCGCTAAATGGAGGCGTTCCGGCTAAGACGGATAGAAATCCGCTAAATAAGACGGATAGAAATCCGCTAGATAAGACGGATAGAAATCCACTAGATAAGACGGATTATCATCCGTCTCTACGGCCCACAAAAATTGGCGAAATTGCTTATGACAATTGGCTCGCCATTCCCAATCACTTCCCGTTTGCCTCTATTGATTCTTTTATCATTATGCCCAATCATATTCACGGGATCATTTTAATAAATAAACAAGAAACTGAAGATTGGAGTCAGAACAAGATGGGTGGTCAGTCTAGGAATATTCCGTCTATCATCAGGGCTTTTAAAGGCTCTGTAAAAAGATATGCTAATACCAATAATATTGAATTTGAATGGCAGGAAAGATACCATGACCGAATTATAAGAGACTACAAGGAACTGGAAAACACAAGATTGTATATATTTAATAACTCGCAGAATTGGATAAATGATGAATACAAGAACTGAAACTGAAATACAAATGAGATATTATTACTCATCATCACCCAAATTAGTTCATCCTTACAACGTATTTCGGCAAACCTTCAAACATATTCGGTCTAATATTCTCTTTTATTTTCTTTTTAACACCTACAGTACAAACATTGCCTAATATTTGTATGAATCACAAAAAAAGACAGATGAAAAAGTATCTTGGTTTCAGCATATTCTTAGTTGTTTTGATTGTTACGGTTGTTGCTTGCTCTAAAAAAGCCGTAGTTGCAAATAATACCTACCCTCCTAGCAATGGTGCAGGGTCTAACCTTTTTCCATTTAAGGCAGGTAGTGTTTGGATATACCAAGATTCATTATGGGATAGTACTAAAACACTTTCGAAAGTATTTGCTGATACAGCCTATATCTCCAATAATACCCTTAGATTCGATCTGGCAAATGGTGGCTTACTTTACAATTTTATTGACCCCAAGGGTGTGTTTGGATCTTGCTATTTTGGCACTTCCACCGATGTAAATGGCAATGGCATTATCATAGAATTAGATTATGGTTATAGTAAACCATACATTTTTTTCGGAACAGCTACAAACGGAGATTCATCTATAGGCACCTGGAAGGATGCCTCTAATGCGGCTTGTACCTATAACTATCAACAGTTTGCCTTTACCACCTCAACAAAAATAAACGGTTATAATTGCTACAAAAACATCATTACTACTACCAATTGTAATAATATAAATACGGAGAACTTTGTAGAATATGTTTCACCCGGTGTAGGAATAGTTCGTTTAGAAAACTGGAAACAAGATACCACAGGCATTAATAAGCCTCTATATCTAGACTATTCTCAAACCTTACAGCAGTATATTCCCTAATAAAGACTACCGTTAGGACACTTCTTTTTGTTACTACTCAGGAGCTTAACCACTAAGTTCACAAGGGAAAAACAAAGCACTCAAAGGTTTAAAGACTCCGATTAGTAATTCTATAAAAATAATAACCTTGAATTCTTGTGTTCTTGGTGAAAACCATAGTGGTCTTAGTGGTTAAATATCCCTGAGTAGTAACCTCTTTTTCAATATCATTACTATACTTAAGCCCCACCTCCTACCTCCTCCCAAAGGTGGAGAAACTTGGAGATCTTAGCGAAGATTGTACAAATCTGAGTAAGAAAGTATGGTTTTTAGTTTTCTAAAACTATCTATAAAAATGTGTCCTAATGGTAGCTAATAAAGGAGAAGTTGATACAAGAACTCGAGGAATAATTTATTTCCCTAGTTCTAATATCAACATCTTTTTAGCTTGAACAGTAAATGTGTTGGTTAAACTATTTCCATTTATTACATCAGTTCCTTTAGTAAACCCATTGGTTCTCTCTGTATAATTGGCCATTCTAACAGTTTGTTCCTTTTCGCTGGTATTCATCACGCACATAATGGTTTGTTTTGCATCGTACCTGAAATATACATACACCCCATCTTTTGGAACATACTGCATCAATTTCCCCGATTTTAAAGCAGTAGATTGCTTGCGGTAATTGCCTAGTCTCTTTACCAAATCTTGCACATCCTTCTCTTGAGGTGTTAGATTTTCGCTAGTAAATGCGTTTTTCTTATCTCCTTTCCATCCACCGGCAAAATCAAGACGTACCCATCCATCAGGATTACTTTCTCCTTTCATTAATATTTCTGTACCATAATACAACTGCGGAATTCCTCTACAAGTTAATAACCATTCTAGTCCCATCTTTTGCTTATCTACATCTTCTTTTACATAGCTAAAAAAGCGTGTCATGTCATGGTTGTCAAGAAATATTACATTGCGGGTAGGATCTTTGTATAGTAGATCCTGTGCTAGTGTGGTATATAATTTGGTTACCCCTTCATTCCAACCAAATTTTTCTGTCATGACAGGTTGAATACCATTGAACAATAACTGAAAATCGACAGGGGCTTGAAGGTTACTTTTAAAGGGTACATTCAAATTGTTTTCTACAAAATAGCTTTGATTTATTACCCCATTTACCCAAGTTTCGCCAAACATGGTCATGTGTGGATATTCGTCTGTCAATGCCTTGTTGCAACGATTCATAAACGGCAAATCATTATAAATGTAGGTATCAATACGCCATCCATCTATCCCAAACTCTTCTACACTCCATAGTGCATGTTGAATTAAATAGTTTGCCACATAAGGATTGTATTGATTGAGGTCGGGCATTTCTTTGGTAAACCAACCATCCGTAGTAAGTATTGCTTCATTTCTAGCCCCATGCGGATCGAACAACGGTTGATCTTTAAAACTTGTTTGCGTGTAAGAAGGCCATTGGTGATACCAATCTTTTGTAGGAGGGTCAATAAAAGTGAAATTAAAACTACCTACATGGTTATAAACGGCATCTTGTATTAGTTTCATTCCACGTTTGTGCAACGAATCACTCAATCTTTTATACATATCAGCACCACCAAAGCGAGGTTCTATCTTATAATGATTGGTAAATGCATAGCCATGTTCTGTTCTGTTTGGCATATCGTTTTCCAAAACCGGCGTCATCCATAAAGTCGTGGCACCTAGACTCTGGATATAATCGAGGTGATTGATAATGCCTTGAAAATCTCCTCCATGACGAGCATAGATAGAATCTCTGTTCAAGCTTTGATCTCTCATTCCAGGTACTTTATCGTTAGTTTCATCGCCATTACTAAATCTATCTGGCATGAGCATATAGATAAAATCTGAAGAAGTTACACCTTGTGCAAAAGCAGCCCCCTTCCCTTTTCTACGCGCTTTTAACTCCCATTTAATGGTATTAATTTTATCAGCACTGTTAAACTGAAAATTGACAATACCGGGCTTTGCGGTGGGGGCAATCAATATATCGAGAGAAATGTACTTACTATTATCCAGAACATTTACTTTGGCTATTGATAATCCGGGATAGCTAACACTTACCTTTTCTTTGTTGAACCCTTCTTTGTCGCCTTTGATTAAAAGCTGAACCTTGTTCCACTTCATACCTACCCACCAATTTGTTGGTTGTATCTGAGCATACTGGGCAAAGGAAAGAAGTGATGGGCAAATACTAACTAGACAGAGAACGAAATATTTTTTCATACAATTAATTTATATTTTCGTCCTAGAGGAGTCTTTTTCACTCCTCTAGGAGTGATTTTCATTCCTCTAGGAGTGATTTTCATTCCTACAGGAGTGATTTTCATTCCTACAGGAATCATTTTTACTCCTTCAGGAATCATTTTTACTCCTACAGGAGTCTTTTTTACTCCTCCCTTTCCTTTATTAAAATAATACAGAGTATCGCTGCAATAATCATCAACACGCCGCCAATTTGCACAGCCAACAACCTATCATTGTGCAATAAATTTTTCATTACCCAACCAAAACCAAGTGAAGCAATGATTTCTGGCAATACAATAAAGAAGTTGAAGATGCCCATATATACGCCCACTTTGTTTTGAGGCAATGAACCGCCCAACATGGCATAAGGCATAGATAAGATACTGCTCCAAGCAATGCCAACACCCGTCATACTTACATACAGTAGATATTTATTTTGGATGAATGCTACACTTATTAAACCGATTGCACCACACAATAAGCAAATAGAATGGGTGAATTTTCTACCTAACTTTTTGGCGATAGATGGAAGTACAAAAGCAAAAAGGAAGGTGATAACATTGTAAAAAGATAGTGTAAGTCCTGCAAATGAAACCCCTTGGCTATAAACAGGATCAATCTCGCTAGTGGCATGAAACACGTTTCTGGCAATGGCCGTACTATAATAAAACCACATTAGAAATAAGCCTGGCCATGTAAAAAACTGTACCAACGCCAGAGCCTTCATTCTTTTGGGCATATTTACAATTGATTCAAGAATTTCATTTAAGCCACTACCAAAGCCTTTATTGGTTTCTTGTACTTTCTCTATGAAACCAATATCAGCAGTAGGATATTCCTTGGTGGTGAATACCGTGTACATTACCGCCGCAAAAAAGAAAAATGCACCTATGTAGAAAGACCACTTTACATTATCCGGTATGATGCCCGCAGCGGCAGTATTACTAAAATGAAGAACATTTGTCATCAACCAAGGCAAGGCAGAAGCAATACTACCGCCAAAACCAATCATTAAACTCTGCATTACAAAGCCTTCAGTCCGTTGTTCTTCCGAAAGTTTATCTGTTACAAATGCGCGGAAGGGTTCCATACAAACATTTCCGAATACGTCAAGCACCCAAAGTAAACCAGCAGCAACCCATAGAGTAGAGCTATGTGGCATAAATAGTAAGGCTATTGTACTTAGTATGGCGCCAACTAGAAAGTATGGTCTTCGCCTACCCCAACGA
Organism: Chitinophagaceae bacterium; assembly: GCA_947381435.1. Classification (GTDB taxonomy): domain Bacteria; phylum Bacteroidota; class Bacteroidia; order Chitinophagales; family Chitinophagaceae; genus Parasediminibacterium. The sequence continues at coordinate 12,393 of CANCVE010000085.1, read as the reverse complement.
GGATGCCAAGTATGATCACTCATGTACCCAATAATTGGCTGGATAAGTAAACCTGTTAAAGGTGCTGCTAAAAAAAGTATTGGAATTTTATCCGCATCGGCATGAAGGTATTCATAAATGGGTCCCATATTGGCTCTTTGTAAGTCCCATCCGAATTGAATGCCGAAGAAACCAACACTCATATTTATAATTTCAGACAAGCGTAAGCGGGGTTTGGCAATTAATCCATTATCCATAACAATCGTTTAATTAGTAAATGTGTATTTTTTACACGTTGCTAAAGTAATATAAAAAAACATCCCACAAAGGGGATGTTTCAAAAAAGTCTGTTTTATTAGTAAAAACTTGAAGAAATGAGCTTAAATTACGAAACCATCATGCAAGATGGCTCCTTTTTTCACCACTACAATTCCGTCTTTTACACTATAAAGAGGATGATCTGTGTTCTCTAAATGTTTGCCGCCAATGATGCGTACATCATTACCTATGCGACAGTTTTTATCGATGATGGCATCCTTAATATAGCAGCGTTCGCCAATACCAATTCTTGGAATACCTTTTTGCAGGCTCTCTTCCATTACTTCGAGGGTTTCGTAATAGTCGTTACCCATAATGTACGAGCTAACAACAGTAGTACCATACCCAAGCCTAGAACGAATACCAACTACGCAATGCTCTAAACGAGAGGCATTAATAATGGATCCTTCTGCTATCAATGTTTTCTCTAAAGTAGTACCACTAATTTTTGCAGGAGGCAACATCCTAGCCCTTGTATAAACAACATTGTCATTATCAAACAAATTGAATAATGGAATATCTTGTGTAAGAGAAAGGTTAGCCTCAAAGAAAGAATGAATATTACCAATGTCGGTCCAATATCCTTCATATTGATAACTAGAGGTTTTAAATTCTACTATTGAGTTAGGTATAATTTCTTTTCCAAAATCCGTTGCATTTGGGTGTCTGTCTTTTAAAAGCGTATTCAATACTTGTTTATTGAATACATAAATTCCCATCGAAGCCAAATAGTTGCGACCTTCGCCTTGCATGATAGCACCGGTATCACTTACCCATTCATTCAAAATATCTCTTCCGGGCTTCTCTACAAATGAAGTAATAAAGTTTTCATCATCAGTTTTAAGAATGCCAAACTCGGTAGCATCATCTGCATTAACCGGAATTGTTGCAATAGAGATGTCGGCTCCTTTCTGTTTGTGTGCTTCAATCATTGCGGCAAAATCCATTTGATATAATTGGTCTCCACTCAATATCAAGATATGTTCAAACTCAAGGTTAGAAATGTGTCTCAAAGATTGTCTTACCGCATCGGCAGTTCCTTGAAACCAACCTGGGTTATCAGGGGTTTGCTCCGCAGCCAAAATATCTACAAAGCCTGTACTGAAAGCACTAAAGTGATAAGTGTTTTTAATGTGTTTGTTTAAGGAAGCAGAGTTAAACTGGGTTAAAACAAACATTCTATTAATTGTACTATTCATACAATTACTGATGGGAATATCCACCAAACGATACTTTCCTGCAATAGGAACTGCGGGCTTTGACCTTGATGCAGTAAGTGGATACAAACGGCTACCTGCACCGCCGCCAAGTATTACCGCCACTACTGTTTTACTTAAAGAGACCATATATTATAAGATTTAATTTTTGAAAGACAAGCAAAGATCTAATCGCGGTGCAATATATTATTTATTCGGCGGTAATATATTTTTAAATGTAAATACTTTGCAAAAACATGTAATCTAATCTGCTAAAATCAGGGAGATTGGAAGCTCACGTTTACCATAATGCAGAAAGAGTTAAACATTACAGCTTAAAGCTCATTCACTTATCATGTTTTACAATTTAAAATCTACCTTTATTTTATTAAATGATAAAAATGGAACCGACTAAACAGAATTTTCTAGCTGCATTAAAAAATGCCTTTGCTGGTCTACGCCTATTTTTTAAACAGGAGAGAAATGGACAGATACAAATTAGCATTTCTGTAATTGTTATCTTAGCTAGTGAATATTTCGATATTAATACTTCAGAATGGATAGCAATTTTAGGCTGCATTGCACTTGTATTATCGCTAGAAATGCTTAATAGTGCTTTGGAGAAACTTTCTGACATGGTAGAACCCAATTACCATTTAACAATTAAGGCAATTAAAGATATTTGTGCAGGATCCGTATTTTGGTCTGCCATAATTAGTGTAATAATTGGTGCTATCATCTTCGTTCCTAAAATAAAAATGCTTTTTATGGTTACTATTCATTAAAAAAGACGTGAACTCCCATTTAATCAACCAGCATTTCCCCTACTTTTGCCGCCTAAAAAATTTTAAGTAAGATGAAGACAGTTACAATCGAAGGACAATTGAGAACCGAAGTTGGCAAAAAAGCAGCCCGTCAACTACGCGCTCAAGAGTTAGTGCCTGGTGTAATTTATGGTGGCTCAACTGAAGTAACTTTTGCTGCTCCAGCAAAAGCTTTCAAACCATTAGTATACACAGGCGAGTTCCAGTTTGCAGAAGTAAACGTGGGCGGAAAGAGTTATAAATGTATCCTAAAGGATTTACAGTTTGATACTGTAACAGACGTTTTGATACACGTTGATTTATTAGAACTAGTTGATGACAAGAAAGTTATTGCCGATTTACCTTTAAAGTTCACTGGTACATCTAAGGGTGTAAAAGAAGGTGGTAAACTAGTAGTTAAAATGAAGAGTGTAAAGGTGAAAACATTACCTAAATACTTGAAAGAGTTTATTGAAGTTGATATTACTAACCTTGCTATCAATGAAAACTTACGTGTATCTGACATTGCTACCACTGAAATGGAAATAATGAATTCTCCACGTATTCCAATTGCTTCTGTAGTAATGACTCGTCAGTTAAAACAAGCTGAAGCAGCATCTGCAAAAGATGAGAAGAAAAAATAAGTTTATTCAATTACTAACTTTAGTAAATAAATTTAAAAGCGTCCCAGTTGCCACAAGCAGCTGGGATTTTTTTTGCTCCCCCACTCCCCTATTTTGTTCCAATCTACTATTACGCCATAAAAAAAGCCAGTATCTCTACTAGCTTCTCTATTTTCAGTCGAATATTATTACCATTTATCTACCACCTCATCATTTAGCGAACTAGGCAATATAGGCTCATTATTTATTACAGTTTTTGGGGCAACAACTTCAATGGGCGCTATCAACTCTTCTTCTGCAGGTAATGCAGCTTCTGTAGCCGCATTACCGCCATATCCTTCTTCATACTCATTATCGTATTGATCAAAATTGTAGTCTGGCAATAGTTCCGTTTTAATAAAATTAACCGCTTCTATTAAACCCTTGGTAAATTTATTTATATCTTCCTGATATACATAAATACTTGTTCGGTCAAATCCTCTATCATCAAAGCGTTTGCGGCTTTCTGTTATTACAAGAGAGAATCCGCTATTGCGTGCTTCTTTTATATCAAAAAAATACGTCCTTTTCTTTCCTGCCCTTACCTTTCTTTCATAAACAGGCACAAATTTCTTCTCGTTGTTGTCGTATCCCACAGATAATCGTTTTATTTATTAGATTCAAAACACTATACAAATATAGTGTGTTGGTTTAAATACAAAAATCAATATGTATAAAATATATAGGTTCAATTAATAATTTTCAAGGTTTATGTGAATCAATATATCCTCCATTAATTAAAAATCATCCAATTAAAACAATTTAATTCGCAAGAAAACTGATGTTCAATTTTAGAGTAATACCTTTTGTATGCGTTCTAATGATTAATATTTTATTTATATAAAATACTATCTCTCCATCTCATAAAAGGCTTCTCTATTAGTAGCTGCATCAAAAGGGCTACAATTAGTGTAGTGCAAATACATAATATAAACATTAAGTTCCCCTCCTTTTCAATTTGATAGGTGGATGCTATCTCTTGGGTGAGGTGTATAGTTATTTTGTGAATTAAATAAATGGAATAAGATAATGACGCAATGCCAGCAGAAATTTTTGATTTGAATTTAAATAAAAAGGAAGCAGGGCTAATTGCTCCCCAAACCAATAATCCGTAGCCTAAACTTACCAATGGAAACCCCCAAATAGATGCTATGAAACTTTCTGGGTCTAAACAGATATAATAGGCAATTACCAAAAAAAAGATGCCTGAAAGCAATACCCAATAAACAAACCTATTTAGCCAGTTAGTGAGCTTTTTTGCAAACTGAACTATTGCGGCAATAGTAACGCCTATCAGCAGTCCATCTAGCCTGCAATATGTTGGGTAATAGATCCATTTATACCAATAAGTCCAAAAATCATCCATTTCTTTAAAAGGCAAAACAAGGGAATTCCATGAGTATAATCTCACCAAAAAGCAACTCGCAAACAGTAAACCAAGCAAAAAGAATCCCTTATTTATCATCTTAAAATGTGCCAATACAATCAGGATTAAAGGCAATAAAACATAAAACTGTTCCTCAATGCAAAGCGACCATGCATGCGAAAATGTTCCTTCTGTATGAAGGTCTAAGCCAATATTCTGTGTAAAGGTTAAGTATTTCCAAAGTGGGGCAAGCCCTTCCCTTTCACGAATAAAAGGAAACAAAAAGTAGAGTGAAAGAGTAAACAGGTACACGGGAATAATCCGAAAGAAGCGCTTAACAAAAAACGTCTTAACGGATATTATTTCGTGCTTGGCAATTTTTGCGAATAACTGAGAGGAGATTAAAAAACCACTCAACACAAAGAATAAATCCACGCCAGTCCAACCAAACTTACTAATAGCGTTTGTCCATTCTGGGTGAGGGAACAGCCTTCCATAATGAAATAGGAAGACTAACGTAATTGCAAAAGCTCTCAGATGATCGAGGCCATACAATTTTACTTTCTGGTTTTCTGTGCCTGTTGATAGATGCATTCTATTAGTATTAGAAGAAGACTTATTGCCCACGAATATCCTAAAATACGGCCCACAATGTAAATCTCTGGTTTAATATTTTTAATAACCACACAGACCTGCTACTAGCTCCTCATTGCGCAAACTTACGGAAAGGAATATTACTCGCAAACTTGGATGGTCGTCGAGACTTATTAGAAGTCTACAAACTAGCCCTAATTGGTATCAGCAAGTTACACAGAGTATTAGGGTGTTAATTGTTGAACAACTAGTCAAGTCACATCGACATTCAGTAATAATTTCATTTTAGACTTATTTACCTTTTGTTTTAATATTCTTGTACCTGAGTAATGATTGCATAAAATAATAATCGCCAAAAGAACAAGGCACGTCTGTGTTTGGCGTACGATGATAGTATTGAGTGCAATGCAACAACAGACAATTAGTACTTTTCCCCTCCGAGAAATAAGGTGGTTTGCAAAGAGACCTTAGTATATCCTCTGCTTCCTGCAAGTAGTGTTTTTGTTTGGATGGATCTTCTAAATATCCTTGCATCTCTAATAATGCCGAACAAACAATCGCTGAAGCAGATGCATCACGGTAATCTAATGGTGATTGAAAATCCCAGTTGGATATTCTATCTTTAGGAAGATGCTGGAGAAAATAATCGGCAACTGCCATTGCCTTATCGAGGTATTGAGGATCTTTGGTAAAACGATAGGCTACCACCAATCCATAGACCATCCAAGAATGACCGCGCGACCATGTACTTGAATCTACGTCGCCCTGCAACTGCCCCCGATTTAATAGTTTACCCGTTGTTGCATCGTATCGAGCAATATGAAAACTACTTGCATCTCGCCTTATTAAATCTCTGTACGATGTGGCTATATGAGACAAACAACGATTGAATCTTCCAGTATCACCTCCGTTTTGTACCGTCCATAGCAACAACTCTAGGTTCATCATGATGTCTATAACCACCGGAACTGAATTGGGGAGGGGTTTAAAATCCCAGTCGGAAGTGTAGCAGCCAATAGCAGGAGAAAATCGCTTATCCATTGTATTGGCAGCAGTAAGTAGGATATTTTTGTAGTGGGCAGTGGCGGAATCGTTGGGTAATAACCGTAATCCATTACCAAAAGTACAGCCAAACCGAAAGCCTAAGTCGTGGGTTTTAGTATTGTATTTCTGACTTTCTATCCCTATTGTCCAATCAATTGCCCATTGCTTAAACTGTTGTTTTTTGCTTAGTTCGTATGCTAGCCAAAGGCAACCGGGATAGAAACCACTTGTCCAATCGTCGGCTGACTTTAGCTGCCATTGAAGCGTCTTAGTCCCATAAGTTGGATAAATTGCAATGTCTTTAACTTCATCAACCGATTTATCCAAGCAAATTAGCGACTTACTGATTACGCTATCTACCAATATATGTAAGGGAACTTCACTTTGATTTACTACTTTCTTGGTTGAAGTACAAGCAATGAAAAAGAGGCAGAGGAATGAGGGGAAAGCAAAATAAGTTTTAAACCATTTCATTTAGCAGCGCAGATTTTGTTCATTTACAGGTGCATATTAGTTCAGTTATATGAATTGTAAGAATTTATTTTCGGAAACGCTTCCAAATATTCATTAGTAAATGAAGTTATGCTCAGCAAGTCCAAGTTACCCATTAATCTAATTATGCTTTTTGAATATGTTAAACGAGCGTAAGTCCCATTCGCCTTACTCGCCTATGTTTTACTAAGCCCCCTTGATTAAGCTTCGTATAACATTGAAAACTTAACACATACCAATGATTGAACTTGGTATGTCATTTCACGCTCCACGTATAAGAAGGGATTTAATAAAAGATTGCAACTCTTATTTATGGGCATAAAAAAACCCGCTATAAAAGCGGGCTTTGTGCCTCAGGCGGGAATCGAACCCGCACCTCCGTTGCTGAAGACAGGATTTTAAGTCCTGCGTGTCTACCAGTTCCACCACCAAGGCTGCAAAAAAAATTCCATCTTTCGATGGAATTTCTGTGTGAGCGAAAGACCAGGCTCGAACTGGCCACCCCGACCTTGGCAAGGTCGTGCTCTACCAAATGAGCTACTTTCGCGTTACCTTTTAAGAACTGTTTCTTGTTTTTCGGAGTGCAAATATAGAGTTCTAATTTCAAATAAACAAACTTTATTTCAAGTTTTTTTTTATTTGTAGTCAGGCTTGTACTGAGTGCTACTCTGAACTTCTACATCAGGATGACCTTTGTAACCAGATTGAAACAACTTAATACAGTTGCCAAACAACCCAGATAAAATGCAAACTACTGATAAATAAAAAATGAATTTAGAAGAGTTAACCCAACTTTTAGTAAAATCTAAGTTTGTTTCTTCTTGCTCAACAATATGCTCGTGACTACTCATAATTTTTAATTGCGTGGCAAAAATAAGGTTCAAGACAATACAATCAGCATCTACCTTGAAACATTTTTATACTTTTATTTATTTTCCACAATTTCAGAAAAGTATTGTTTCTTTTTTATAAAATACTGATACACCACACACCCTGCATAAACCCCACTCAATTGCTTAATAGGCTTTCGTGGTAATGAATGTGTTTTATACCCTCCTATCCATATATATAACACAGCAGCATGTGCTTTGCAAATGGCTGTAAAGAAGTAAAGATCGCCATGAAAAAGCCCCTTCCACGCAGAGATAGCATCGAGCAAAAAGCGAAAGGGTATTATAATAAACTTCTCTTGGTAAGTAAGATTCTTGGAAAGCATCAACAGGTTATTCCTAAAATTGAGAAATACCTTCTTCCCCCCTCTTGGCAAAGTACCCGCACCAACGTGGTAAACCACAGATTGTGGTATCACTTTTATTTTATAACCCGATAACTGCATTCGCCAACACAAATCAATTTCTTCCTGATGAGCAAAGAATGATGCATCAAAACCATTAAGCTCATGAAATACTCCACTTCGGACAAACATTGCTGCACCACTAGCCCAAAAAATGTCTTGAATATCATCATATTGGCGTTTATCCTCTTCTAATACATCAAAAATGCGTCCCCGAGAAAAAGGATATCCTAGCTTATCAATCCATCCGCCTGATGCACCCGCATACTCTAATAATTTTCTATTATGAAAGGCAATAAGCTTTGGCTGACAGGCAGCAATTTGCTTATCAATTTCCATCAAATTAATGATTGGCTCAATCCAATCACTAGTAACCACTACATCCGAGTTGAGTAATACATAATAATCGCTTTCTACTAGTTTAAGCGCCCAATTGTATCCACCAGCAAAACCATCATTTTGTTTATTAATAAGAATCTCTACGGCAGGAAAGTTTTCTTTTACATAAGTAATTGAATCATCTGTAGAGGCATTGTCGGCCACAATAATACGTTTGTTATGATAAGTACTACCAAGCACAGAAGGCAGAAACTTTTGGAGGTGTTTCTGTCCATTATAATTTAAAATAACGATTGCAACTGAGGGCTGTGACAAAAAATACAATTTGGGGGCGAAAATAAGGGGAAAGCATCAAGTAGGCTATTCCATTATGACCATAATATGGATTATGAAAGCTTAAGCTTACTATTCTTTTTCCCATAGAAGTTATAAATTAATAACCCCAATCCCATCCAGATAAAAAACCATAACCAACTGATGGCGGGTATTTCTGTCAATAAGTAAAGGCAGGACATTGCACCTACAATGGGTATAACGGAGTAGCTACGCAAAAATGCCAGCACCGCAACTATTATTAATGTTAGGATAAAAACTAAGAAAAGTATCTCCTGAAAGCCTTCGGTTCCCATTTGAGTAATTGCACTGAGTATGCGATTTTGAAACCCAGCAACTATTAAAACAGATGATACAGGCAGGATCCATTTGCCATTAATATATGGCAACCTAAAAGCACTCTTTTTAGCGTGAGTCAAACGTGGCAAAACCAATACTCCAAAGCAAACCAATACAAAGGCAAATAGGGTTCCTATGCTAGTAAGATCGGTCATTAAACTACTTGGCAAAAACAAGGAGGGCACACCCACCAATACTCCCGTAATGATAGTGGCGAAGGCAGGCGTCTGGAATTTAGGATGCACTTCCGAAAACTTCTTTGGCAGTAGCCCATCGCGGCTCATGCTCATCCATATTCTTGGTTGTCCCAGTTGAAACACCAACATTACACTAGTAGTTGCAATTACAGCACTAACCGAAATGATATATCCAATCCATGAAAGGTGAATCTTTTCGAAAACATAAGCAAGTGGATCATTTACTTTTAGTTCAGAGTAGTTTACCATACCAGTAAGTATCAAGGCAATTAGAATGTATAATACCGTGCAGATAATTAGCGAATAAATCATTCCCCTTGGTAAATCTTTCTGCGGATTCTTACATTCTTCTGCTGTGGTAGAGATGGCATCGAAACCAATGTAGGCATAAAACACTGCAGAAACACCCGCCAATACACCACCAAAACCATTGGGCATAAAGGGATGCCAATTACTTGTTTTTACAAAGAAACTACCAATTATAATGATAAGGATAATAACAATAATCTTGAAAACCACCATTGCATTAGTGGTCTTCTTGCTTTCTTTAATGCCAATGTAAGCCAGTATGGTAATCAATACAACAATACCAAAGGCCGGAACATTCATAAATAAATGTTTTCCAAATAACACAGGCGCACTATTCCAAGCAGCAATCGCAGCATTCATTGTTTCTGTTAATGGCTGATGGGCTGCTGTAGCTTTATTTGCTTCATCAACCAAAGCTTCTACCGAAAAAGAATCGTTTACTAACCAATCTGGCAAATGAATCCCCAATCCCTGCAATAAATTATTAAAATAACCACTCCAACTTATCGCCACTACTATATTACCAATAGCATATTCCAGTATTAATGCCCAACCAATAATCCATGCTACAATCTCACCAAAGCTTACATAAGCATAGGTATAGGCACTACCCGCAATGGGGATGCGGCTTGCAAACTCTGCATAGCACAATGCACTAAACCCACAGGTAACTGCTGTTATGATGAACAAAATAGATATACCTGGCCCACCATTATAAGCGGCAGTGCCGATAGTAGAAAAGATACCGGCACCAATAACGGCGGCAATACCCATAAAAGTAAGATCCTTTACGCCCAATACCTTATTCAGTGAATGTCCTCCCCCGTGCCCATCATTTAAACCTGCCTCGCTATCTGCAACAATTTTCTCTATCGACTTTTTTCTGAATAATGAATTCATTTACTTGCTTTGTTTAGTGTCAACTATCAATTAATTATCTATTGAGCGGAAATGTAGGATATATTCTTAGATAAACAATCGAAATAGAGTAAGAAACAAACTGCTTTATTAAGATTGCTCACATCAAGCACAAGTTTTTAACACATAGCCACAATAGGCACATAGAAAAAATAAGGTAAGAAGCGTTGCACTTTAAGGTCATATAGACTGGAGTATAAAAGGTGAAACTCTTTTTATATGTATTCTCAATAAACTAATGGCAAATACTATGTGCCTATTGTGTCTATGTGGTAATTTTTTTATTGCAATATAATACTAGCAGGATATTACTCCTACAACTCCTTAATACTTTCGCTCATTAACTGATATATTTTTTGTAAAGAGGGATAACTTTTCAATAAGTTTAAATGATTACCAATGGTTGCATCATCGTTCCTGACTGCCGGTCCCGTTTGTACATTCTTTGGCGCATTATTCTTAACCCTATTACCCGTTTCTTCTATTAAGGGTAAAAACAATTTAAAATCTAGCACTTCCTTGTGGCAATAATCGTCTGCAAGGGCATATAAATGGTTGGTAAAATTAGAAACCATCACCGCTGTAAGGTGTAGCTTAATACGTTTGGCATCATTTGCCCTAAATACCCTCTCGGTAAGGGTTTTAGTGAATGCTAGCAGGGTTGCATAAGTTACTTCATTATTAGCATCTATTACAAAGGGTATTTCAGGAACATGATTCATCTCTTTTCGCAACGATTGCAATGGCCAAAGCACCCCGAATTTGTTATTAGGACTATTCAACACATTGATAGACACAGATCCTGCTGTGTGAATGACCAATTTATTTTGTAATGTCAACTTTTTCGCAATGGATTCTATAGCAGTATCAACTACGGCAATCATATAAATATCGCCTAGTTCAGTAATAGCACTAAAATCAGTATTTACTTTACTATTAAACAATGTAGCCAATTTTTGCGTAGCATTTTTGTTTCTTCCCACCACTTCAACTATCCTGTGTCCTCTGCTATGTATCAACTTTCCTAAAACTGTTGCTACATTACCTGTTCCTATTATTACTACATTCATATATTTGCGTACTTGAGAAGATGAAATTAGCAAAAAAAGTCGCTTTAAATTATTATAGAGCAAAATTTAGATTATTAGGTCTCTTTGCACCGAGAAAAGCAGCCCGCAGTGCCTTTAAATTATTCTGCACTCCTTTTAGTGGAAAACCTGAAAGAGTGATGCCCCAGATATTTGAAAAAGCAGAGAGAGTAAGTATTGGTATTGATGGCAAACTAACACTTAGGGGTTGGCGTTGGCAGCCAGAAGTAGTACCACCTACCGATAAGAAAATACTCATTCTCCATGGGTTTGATAGTTACAGTTATAAATTTGAGAAATATATTCGTCCCTTACGAAAACAAGGGTTTACCGTAATGGCATTTGATGCACCAGGACATGGCATCAGCGATGGAAAAACGATCAATTCCTTACAATACAAGAATGCTATACTGAATATAGAAAAGAAGTTCGGTACTTTTTATGGTATCATGGCACATTCTATTGGTGGCCTTGCCGCATCTTTGGCTTCTGAACATTTGCCTAAGCTTAAAAAGTTGGTTTTAATAGCCCCTGCCATAGAAATTACCCGCCCCATAGATAACTTCTCTAAAATGGTTTCCTTGCCAGAACGTGTTCAGGAAAGAATGTATAAACTGATTATTAAGATTGGCAAACTACCGGTTAGTTATTTTGATGCACGCCGAGCAGTAAAACAATTAAAAGTTCCTACGCTTTGGCTTCACGACGAAGAGGATGCTGTTTGCCCTTATCACGAGGTATTACCAGTAAAATCGCTCGCATTACCCCATGTTACCTTTCATATTACTAAAGGGTTAGGGCATAGCAACATCTATCGCGACCCACAAACGGTAAAAACAATTGTTGGGTTTTTGTCGGCATAAACAAACAGTCGAAAGTTGATAGTCGTAAGTAAAAAGTAAAAGTAGTCAAAAGTTTGGTGTAGCTAAATCTTCTTTATCCTGTAAGCACAATAAAGCATTTGAGTTGCGACATTAGACCTCTTCGACAATTGGTTTTCGTGAATAAAATAGAATAAATATTTCTTTTCTCTGTTCTTTCTGTGTCATCTGTGGCAAATGGAATACCCATAAATCAAATAAAAAATGCCACAGAGGCACTGAGAAACCAGAAAAGAGAATA
>CANCVE010000084.1 GCA_947381435.1 Chitinophagaceae bacterium | reverse complement strand
TTTTGCAACCCATCGTAAAACGTAGGATTGGTTACCAGATACTTCTTGGCTAATTTCTTGATGTTCAACACATCTGCCGCGCCTGTTTTGACTGCCGTGCTGACAGCCTTTGTTTTTACTGGAAAAGTTGTATTAACAGAAGTGGTGGTGCCATTCAACTCCTTGAAGGTGGTTATCCTAGTTTGCAAAGTAACCAATTGGGCAGGCGTAACATAGTCCGCAGTAATTATTACAATATTTGTATGCATTACATCGTGGGCATTTTGCAAACGGCTTGCCGCGAGCACATCTGTTGCTTGGGAGTAATAGGTTATGGTAGAATTTAATGACTTTGCCACAATCAAATTACCCTCCATATCCAGCTTTACCTGACTGCTTGCACACAATTCGCTCGTCATAATACTGGCTGCTTTCTTGGCATTCACCTTTTCTAGGCTGTAACCCGTATTATCGGCCGCTGCGGCAGTGGCGGCAATAACGGTAAGGGCATAGTCGGCAATTGTTTTGGTGGCAATGGCCTCAAAAGCAATATCGCCTGCAAAAGCGGCTGCATTTGCGCCCAAATAAGTACATAAACTATTGTCTCTTTTTATTCTTGCATCTTCTCCGTTTGTCATTTTACTATTTTTTAAAAGATTAATCCAGCCATTTTTTGTTTCAATTTCCCTTTTGATACTATCGTTTTATCTTAAAATCGACGTTCTTCGTCAAGTATTCGATATACATCTCGGTTTATTGTCACATCATCAAGGTTTATTGTCACATCATGTTCCTTTATTGTCACTTCATCAAAGTATATGGTTACATCATCTCGGTTTATTGTCTCTTCATCAAAGTATATGGTTACATCATCAAGGTTTATTGCCACATCATCTCGGTATATTGTCACATCATCATGGTTTATTGTCTTTTGATGTTGGTTTATTGCTTCTTCATCTAAAATGAATAAAAGGGTGTAAAAAAGTAATCATTGTTGCTATTTTATTATTGCACAAAACTAGCAGAGAGCACATTGTTATACGTTATACAACTCTATAGATATGTTATATAATTCACGGGTTTAGTGGTTAGTTGTTAGTGATTAGTTATCAGTTTGGTTAGTGGCAATTTTTATTTTATTATTATACAAAATAATTCTGCATCTTTACGAAGTAGAAAAAGGAGTGTCTGTTAGAAAATCAGCTTATGAGTGATCACATACCACAAGTCACAGACTTGCGGCAGCGACACCCTAATTTGACGTGCGGCAGTTGGGGAGGATAAAAACAACAAAGAGAAAGTGGAAGAAGAAAAGAAAATATCATCAAACATAAATTGGTTTTATATTATATCTCCTGCTAGCATAGCGGCTCTTCTTTGTGTTATAGGTATAATAGATAGTTACAGGTCATTAGATAGTTCAAAAGGTTACAGTTACATAGGAGTTATAATATTTGTGCCATTTTTAATTGTTTTCATAATAATTGATTTTCTAATGAAAACTATTATAAAAAATATGACTAAAACTGCAGATACATTTTCATTGTGGTTGAGTGAACTAATAATTGTAGGATTGATTATTTTTTGTTTTTGGTGGTTTCTAATGCAAGGAGCTGAAAGTTTATAAATAACTAGTCGGTGTGTTGCCCATCTAGCTCATGAATACTAATGGGGTATTGTTCGAAAATCGAGGTGCTAGAGCATGAAACCCTTCATGTTCGTTATTGTTACTAAACTAAAACGTTCAACAACCTTTTGAAGGTTGTTGAACAGCCACTTATTGTTTGTAGCCGTTACTAAATATTACCCCCGCTGCCGCAAGTCAAATCAGGGTGCTGCACGGACTCGCTGCTACCGCAAGTGTGTCACTTGTGGCTTCGCTAAGATAGTTTGCTAATTTTTTGCAGTATCATTTTTACAATAACTAATTGATTGTAGCGTAGCCACAAGTGAAACACTTGCGGTAGAAGCGAAGATGGTAGCGAGTAGGAAGTCTTATCTAGCACATGAATTTCCAACAATAACGTAAACCCTGAAAATCGGGATACTCGAGCATGAAACCCTTCATGTTCGTTTTTGTTACTAATCTAATTAATGGTCAATAAGCTTCAAAAGGCAAAAGTGCAGCAGCTTTAAAGAGTGGCTATACTTTTTGTTTCATGGCTATACATAATCATAAAGGGTATATTTGTAGAAACAGGAAGGTTATGACAGATGACGAATTGAAAGAATTAGTGGCAGGATTGGCGGTTTCTAATGCTGCATTAACAGTAAAAATGGAAAAGAATGAAGCCAAACTTACAAGAATGGGATTCACTTTAGGAAATATGTCTAATAACCATGGGGAAAGTACCGAAGAGTACTTTTATAACTCACTGTGTGAAGAACCTAAGTTGGGCAACATCAGATTTGATGAAATCATTAAAAACATTCATGGCAAGGTGGCAAGATTGGAAGACGAATTTGATATAGCCATGTATAACGGCAACAATGTGGCACTGATTGAATGTAAATACAAAGCCCATGAAAAAGATGTGATTAACCTGATAGAAAAGAAGGTTTACAACTTTAAACAACTCTTTCCTTTTTATGCCAACCACAACTTTTATCTTGGTATTGCAAGCTTTTCTTTCTATCCTAAACTAGAACAATTGGCAAAAGAGAATGGTGTGGCAATCCTCAGGCAAAAAGGGGATATTGTAGAAATAGAAGCAGATTATTTGATGGTATATTAATTAGTTATTAGGTGTTAGATATTAGTGGTTAGAAAACTCCACTAATAACTAACACCTATTTTAATGCTTTAACTGAATGTTTACCGGCACATCCCTATCGCAAAAGATCCCCCCCCCGTTGCCGCAAGTCAAATTAGGGTGCCGCACGGACTCGCTGCTACCGCAAGTGTTTCACTTGTGGCTTCGCTAAGACTGTTTGCTAATTTTTTGCAGTATCATTTTTACAATAACTAATTGATTGTAGCGTAGCCACAAGTGAAACACTTGCGGTAGCAGCGAAGATGGTAGCGAGTAGGAAGTCTAAGCAAATTGGATTCTTCCCAGCTAGTCCACGGCAATCGCTAGTTTCTACTACGCTCAGCCCGTACACAACTCAATTTAATTCATAAACCTGCGTCTATCTTAAATACGGATTGTATTTCTTTTCATGACCAATAGTGGTAGTGCTGCCATGACCATTATATACCAATGTATTTTCGGGCAAGGTAAATAGTCGGGTGCGGATACTATTTAAAAGCGTTTCATGGTGTCCGCCGGGCAAATCTGTTCTGCCAATACTTTCTCTAAAAAGTACATCGCCACTGATGATGAAGTTTTGCTTTTCGGAATAAAAGCTAATACTTCCCGGAGAATGGCCCGGCGTAAGAATGATTGATAAAACATCATCATCAATAGTAATTGTACCACCATCCTGCAAATAATGTTGCGGACCATTATAATTATCTATCGATAAACCCCAACGCAAGGCACTCTGTGGCGCATGTTCTAACACAACTTTTTCATTGGGGTGCAAATAAAGCTCTAAACCAAAGGTTTTATGGATCCATTTATTACCAAATACATGATCTAAATGGCAGTGCGTATTAATTAATTGAACTAATTTTAGTTTATTATCCTCTATAAAAGACTGCAATTCTCTTTGTTCATTGCCAAAATAACAACCCGGATCTATGATTATGGCATTGCCCTTTTCGTTATAAACCAAATACGTATTCTCACTTACTGGGTTGAAAGTAAAACTCTTTACAGTTAGCATAATCTCTTGTTTTATATATTTATTGCCTAATTTTAACAGCGTTACAACTAATCATTTGCAACTGCAACACCGAATAAAGTATTTTTACCTAATTAAAAATATTTGGTGCAATAATAACGTCAAATATTAAGTTCTAACATTGTTTGTTTTAGAACGTAGAAATAGTATCAATCGCATTTATGCAAAAATATATTAGCTGTAAAATACTTATTATAATTGGCTTGTTCATCATTCCACTTTCCATGTTTGCTCAGGTAAACTCGGTTACGTTTGGAAAGAACAGGTTGCAATACAAGAAGTTTAAATGGAAGTTCTATCAATCGAAAAATTTTAATACTTATGTTTCTCAAGGGGGAACAGAATTGGGCAAATTTGTGTCTTTGATGGCCGAAGATGAATTGCCCTCTCTAGAAACCTTTATTGAATATTCGCTTGCCCGAAAAACGGATATTGTAGTTTACAATAGCTATGAAGAATATAAACAAAGCAATATTGGGCTAGGACAAGAATGGCAAAATGGAGGAGGAATGACCAATTTGGTAAACAATAAAATGATTGTTTATTTTGATGGAAACCATAACCACCTAAAGCAACAGATAAGGGAAGGGATAGCAAAAGTATTGATGGCAAACCAATTATTTGGAGAAAATATTGGTGAGTTTGCTAGCAATCAGGCATTGCTCGATTTGCCTGTGTGGCTGACGGATGGTTACATTGCTTATGCTGCAGAACCTTGGAATGCTACATTGGACAATCAATTGAAAGAAGTAATAAATGCTGGCACTTATTCTAAGTTTTATCGCTTTGCCGATAAGAAACCATTATTGGCGGGTCATGCATTTTGGTATTTTATTGCAGAAAAGTACAAGCCAGAAAACGTAACTTACTTTTTATATTTGGCAAGGGTATATAAAAGTTTAAATGGCGCATCGCTAAAAATCTGTAAGAAAAAGTTTAAAGACTTACTTGCAGAGTTCATGGAGTTTGATGCTGATAAATTTGACAAAGATGATGCAAAAAGAAAGGATAATCCAAAGGGCGCTATCAGTGTATCGGAGGATGTTAGTGTAAATGACTACTATCGTTTTCAGGTAAACCCCAATAAACGCAATAATTCTTATGCTGAAGTAGAGTTTAAAAAGGGAATCTATAGAGTAAAATATATTAATGACTATGGCGATGAAACTACGCTATTAGAAAGCGGTGTACTTACACGTCAGGGAGACATTAGCCCCAACTATCCTGTAATTACTTGGGATGTGAAGGGCCGAAACTTGTTGGTGATATACTATGAAAGGGGAGAAACAAAAATGTTTGTGTACGACTTAGTCGCGGGTTATAAAAAAGATAAACAAACCATTAATTATTTTGATCAGGTATTAGATGCATCCTATATGCTTGATGATAATACGGTTGTTTTGAGTGCTGTAAAAAATGGACATTCGGACATATATACTTATAAGATAGAAGAACGAGAGATAAAACAAATTACCAACGATGTTTATGATGACCTGAACCCTTCGTTTATATCTTTTCCAAACAAAACAGGTATCATATTTTCATCTAATCGCCCAGGAAATAATGCGCCAAACAATGATACCGTACTGCCTAGCAGGTATAGGTTCAACGTTTTTATGGTTGATTTGCTAAATACGGGTGCCAACAAACAAGTTACACAGCTTACCAATTTAAAATACGGTAACGCAGCTTTCCCGATGCAATATAATACCAATCATTTTACGTTTGTATCCGAAGCAAATGGTATTGCAAACAGGTATGCAGGTTTCTTCTCTACACAAAGAAATGGATTGGATACTATTTACAAAATAGGTGATGCCATCATTACCAATCCAACTGTAAAGGAATTAGATTCCACTCTTGCTGCATGGCAAAAGCAAGAACCGGATAGCATAGGGTATTATCAAGTTTATAAAGACACTAGTTACACTTTTCCTATTACAAACTATTCTAGTTCTATTTTAGAGTCAAGAATAGCAGGCAACAATGGGCAGATAAGTGAAACTAAACTTGATGGGGACTATAAGAATTTATATAAACTCACCATTAATGAGAGTGTACTCCAAAATAGGAATGTAGATGCTAGGCCTACTACCTACATGAAAGGCATTATACAAGCCGATAAGGAGGCTGCTGGAAAAGCTACCAACTACAAGAAAGGAGAAAATGATAAGGAACCAAGCCTATTTCAGAATGAGTTTGCTGATGAAAAACCAGACTCTGCTGTATTAGACTTAATAGAAAGATCAAAACAGTCCAACAGGACGGACATGGTAAAGGCTCATTCTAAGCTATTTAATCTAGATCATCATTTTAGTGCAGATTATCTTCAGGCTGGAGCAACAACTAACGTATTGGTAAATAGGTATCAACCTTACATGGGTGGTTATGGACCAGTGATTTTAAATAATGGAGGTGCATTAAACCTTACCTTAAGTTTAGGAACAAGCGATTTGCTAGAAGATTTAAAGTTTTATGGTGGGGTAGGTTTTGATATAAGTAATCTTGGCCAGAAGACTTTTTTCTTTTCGTTCGAGAATAATAAAAGAATGATTGATTGGGGCTTAACTTATTACAGAAGCAATAGCCTATTTTCTATTAATAGCGGAGATTATTCTCTTGCATCCTACACCAATCTTTATCAGGCAAACTTTAAATTACCTATAAATGAAGTAAAAAGCATTCGAACAAATTTTGGTTTTAGAACAGATAGAGATGTAATTAAAGCAATAGATCAAGCTAGTCTTAAATATCCTGATTCTGTTACTAAATTCTTGTTGGGACATATAGAGTATGTGCATGATAATAGCCTGAACCTAGGGCAGAACATCTGGACAGGATTGAGATATAAAGTGTACTTTGATATTAATACGCCTTTATTAAATAATACTCAAATTTCAAAGAGCACCTATAACCTAGGCTTCGATTTCAGGTATTATAAGCCTATTTACAGAAACTTCATTTGGGCTGGTCGTGCAGCAGGAGATTTTAGTTGGGGCAAGCAAAAGATTGTTTATTACTTAGGTGGAGTGGATGGTTGGATTAATCCGCAGTTTAATAATAATCCCCCAGCACAAGATCAAACGTATGCCTTTCAATCTTTAACGGTAAACATGCGTGGTTATGACCAAAATATTGCCAATGGAAATAATGCCGTGGTGATAAATAGCGAATTCCGTTTGCCTGTTTTCAGTACATTCATTGAAAGCCCTATTAATAATGCCTTTATCAGAAACTTTCAGTTGGTACAATTTGTTGATTTAGGTACTGCATGGAATGGTAAGTATAATGGCATCCATAGACCCTACCAAGACTTTTCAGAAACCAATAACCCCGTAACTGTTCGTATTGATGCAGGAGGTTTAGGCCCTTTTGCTGGCGGTTATGGCTTTGGTGCTCGAAGTAATTTGTTAGGGTACTTTGCTAAACTAGATTGCGGCTGGCCTATGAAGGGTGTATTTAGAGGAAAGCCTATTTGGTATTTTTCACTTGGTTTCGATTTTTAAGGCTATTGGTCTCATCCTTAACTTTCGACTTTATACTTAGAACTTAATAAAAATGGATATTAAAATTGGTGATTACAACCTGATGAAGGTTGAGCGTATACTAGAGTTTGGTGTTTACTTAGAAGATGGTAAAAAAGGCATCTTGCTTCCCAATAGATGGGTACCTGAAAACACAAAAGTTGGAGACGAGATTAGGGTATTTATTTGTTATGATTCTGAAGACAGACTTATTGCAACCACACTAGAAAGCAAGGCTAGGGTTGGAGACTTAGCCTATTTAAAAGTAAGGACCGTAACCGATATTGGGGCTTTCTTAGATTTAGGATTGATGAAGGATCTCTTTGTTCCTCGTTCTCAACAGCGCGGTGAGATGATAGTGGGCGGACAGTATTTTATTTTGGTAAAGATTGATGAAAGAACCAACCGATTGATGGGTACAGAATGGTTCGAGAAATCTTTATCTAATGATGAACTAACAGTAAAAGAACTAGAAGAAGTAGATTTAAAAGTGTATAGGAAGACAGAATTGGGCTATGCTGTAATTGTGAACGACAAACACTTGGGTTTGCTTTATGCCAACGAAATTTATCGTCCAATATCCATTGGTGATAGCTGCAAAGGATATATTAAGAAGATTTATGCTGATACAAATAAGCTTGATGTAGTTCTTGGTAAACCGGGTTACCAAAGGGTGGAAACCGAAACAGAAAAGATATTGCGCCTGTTGGATGAGGGTAATGGAAACTTACCTTATAATGACAAGACTTCTCCCGAAACCATTTACGCCATATTTGGGATGAGCAAGAAAACCTTTAAAATGGCATTAGGAAACTTGTATAGGCAAAAGAAAATAGTGTTTACTGATAAGGGAATAGGTGCTGTAAAGTAATAGGGCAGGGTGCTAGTAAGAATTGAGTATATTAGTATCCTACTTTCGAAAGTAAATGGTAATTACTTTGTGGGTAGCTTAAACGTTATAAAAGTGCGTTTGTTAATTTTTATTTGGCAAACTTAAAAGCTAAATCATTAATGAATATGCAACCAAGAATAGAAACATTATCTGAAAGAAAATTAATAGGGATGCACCTTTACATGTCATTAGCCAACAATCAAACATTTAAGCTTTGGCAATCATTTATGCCAAGACGTAAAGAAATTGGTAATACTTTGACAACTGACCTTATTTCTATGCAAGTATATCCTAAGACATTTGATTTTGCGTTTTCCAAACCAATTGTAGAATTTGAGAAGTGGGCAGCTATGGAAGTAACAAACTTTGAGCATATACCAAAAGAAATGGAAGCGTTTTCTTTGCCTGCCGGTCTGTATGCAGTTTTTGATTATAAAGGGTTAAGCACAGATACAACAATATTTAAGTACATCTTCGGCACGTGGTTACCCAATTCAACACATTATTTATTGGATGATAGACCTCATTTCGAAATATTAGGAGATAAATACAAAAACAATGACCCCACTTCAGAAGAAGAAATATGGATACCTATAAAACCTTTTCACTAACAGTGGTAAAAAAAAAATTTGATGTAGCGATGTTTAAAGGATTCAATTTGGGTAAAACTAGTGAAGTAAATGATATACTCCGAAACAACTTTAACCCAACTTCTGCAATTTTAAAACATTAGCAAATACCAATGCAGCCATTACCGATGCTAGCAAAAGGTGCATAGGTTGTGCTGCTTTTGGAAAGTCTACATAAGCTAATACAAAGCCTACTATTACTTCTAATAATACAACCCACAATACTCGTTTTACCAATGTAGAGGCAGCTTTGTTTGTGCTTGCCAATACTGTACTATACAAGGCTAGCCCTGCTATTAAACCAGCAAAGGTTTTATGAATATAAAATGAGCTATTAAGCAATGCAATCCAGCCGCTTCGGTTTATGTTTGCCGAATGTTCTACCAAATTATCGATTTGCCCGCGAATGTCGGTGCCAATTATTAATTGCGAAACAACTAATACGCCCAGAATATAAGTTGCTCCAAGTACGTTTGTTGGTGCGCTAACTTTTTGTTTCCCTTTTATTAAGAACAAAATGTATTGGCTTAAAAACACCATCAGCAAAGCCCCAAACATGTGCAAGGTTATTTTTAATAGAGCAAGATGACTATCCACAACCGTTTTTCCTAGCCATGCCTGAAACCCTGTTAGCAACACTAGTCCGATGCTTAGCAATACAATGTTGTTTAGTTTTTTATAATGAATAAAGCCCCATACCACTTGTGCCAATATCAGTAGGCCAAGTAATGCACCAAGCAATCTGTTGATGTATTCTATCCAAGTATTTAATACCGTAAACTTTGCGTAGTTGTGTTTTTCATATTGCTTCCAGTTTTCTGGAGAGTAAGCAATGCTACTTGTAAACTTTTCTTTGGCATATTTTAGGCTGTCATTATGAATGATGAACTGTCCCTTTTTGTAGGGATGATTAGGCTGAAACATTACTTGTGCAGTATCTGAAGGCGGTATGGCACTACCAAAACAAGTAGGCCAATCGGGGCATCCCATGCCACTTTGTGTAGTTCGGACAACGCTTCCGGCTATGATTACTAAAAAGATGGTTACCAATACTACCCATACAAAACCTGTGAATGCCCTAGACGCTGCCATTGTAAATCCTATTTATTGAGGGTGCAAAGGAAACCATAAGTTATCAAATAAGCAGTAAGAAATCTGTAGTGAGAAATCTGTAGTGAGAAATCTGAAGTAACCTTCCTATCAAATTACATAATTCACACTTCACTCCTTGCTAAAGTCCTTTATTCAATATGATTGCACTGTCCTGTGGATCTTTTAGTAGAATACTTTTCTCGTTTATGAGGGGCTTTATTTCAGTAAAAGTAAGTGAATCTATCAACTCATTTTTCAGATAAAATGTTTTCACTTTCTTATCAGTTTGATGCCATCTAATAATCTTACATTGGCAACTAGAATTTTCTATCTGATTCATCACTTCCTCAATCTCTCCTCCTTTCCCTTGTTTAATAAATACTTCTCTGATGCCAATCATCTTATTTTTCTCTCCAATATCAAAGTTCCATGATGCGGAAATGGCCGAGATATACTTCTTGCCATCGGCAATATTCATCAGCGAATGCCGGGGAGATTCATTGCCCCCATCAGAACTTTTTACCTTTGAGAATAGTGATACTAAATCGTGTGCTTCGAACTGTGCAAAGCCAGTATGGTTAAAGCTTGCACCATACCTGATAAGCGTAAAATAGCCGTTCTTATATTTTATCTCCACAATGTTTGGCACCACTTTATGGTATCTATTTGGCAGTGACATTCTTGCTTGCGGAGAGCCTGTATAAGTAAGCCATACGCCTTCCAGACTATCTATTTCAGCCCTGCTTGGCTGGTAAGGAAGTATGTTTAAGTCGTTCTTCTCCGTCTGCCATTTTATTGACGAGTAAAAATAAAATCCTACAATTGCCACTATTGCTCCAAATAGAAACACCGCCAAACGAGTTAGGGTAGCAATCTTTTTATTAACTGTATGCCCTAAGTTCCTATCAAATGCCCTTGTGGTTTTGTTGGAGGGTTTCTTAAAAGTAGTACTATCAATATTTTGTTCTTCATTATCGGCAATCAAATTGTCGTCGCTAGGGTTTTGCGAAAAGCCTTTTCTCCCCATTCCATATACATATATATAGCATGCATCCACCAAAAAGGGACGAGGATTTGAAACAATACCCGAAATAGCATCCTTTAATTGACCGCCCGTAATATCATATTTTCTGAATGGATAGGTAGAACCCGCCTGATTATTATCTGGAAGATAATGGTCGTGAGAGAGTTCATTTTCGGTGAGAGGTAGCTGATTACTTATTTCGCTAAGCCTTTGAGCCAAGCCTTCATAATTTTTCCTATTGGTATTTTGTATTATTTCATGGCCAGTTTCTGCCTTGTACTTCTCCGTTGCCTTTGTTAAAAGGTACATTATTTCTTCTCTACCTTTTTTTAGTTGTATCATATTTAGCTATTCGTCTGCAAAACAATCGTTAAGAAGTCTTTCTTAAACGTCATTGATAGTTTAGGGTTTAAAAGTAGTTGTTTTATTAATAAAGTATTATCGTTAACCAATAAAAGTTCCTATTGTTCTGGTTTTGTAACACTTCACTTAGCAGTTGATATTAATGAGGATAATTAAAAGAAACTTTATCTAAGAAAGATTTTTTCTATTGATAGATTGAGTTATGGGAAAAGAGTATCCCTTGTTCCTCATGCTTTTTCTACTTTTTTACACTATTAATGGCTCCTGTCGATACTCGACAGTACCCTGTGGACTATTGCCGCGACCCTGTGGACTATCGACAGTACCCTGTCGACTCTTCCAGCAACCCTGTCTATACTCGACAGTATCCTGCGGACAACCCAAAGTACCCTGTCGATGGTTCCAGCAACCCTGTCTATTGCCGCCAGTACCCTGTGGACTATCGACAGG
Source organism: Chitinophagaceae bacterium (assembly GCA_947381435.1). Classification (GTDB taxonomy): domain Bacteria; phylum Bacteroidota; class Bacteroidia; order Chitinophagales; family Chitinophagaceae; genus Parasediminibacterium. The sequence goes on along the minus strand of CANCVE010000084.1, from coordinate 8,360 downwards.
GTACTGGCGGCAATAGACAGGAGTAGTTTTTACGTTCTGCGAAGCAAAATGGGAATCATTTTAGTAAAGGGAGAAGCGTTGGGGGGATGAAAATATTCTTCAACGGCTACATTTTCAAATTTCAACTGCCAATTATCAATTAATCTTATTATTGCAGTGTTTTCAACTGTATAGCACTATGTCTCTAAAAGTATATAATTCGCTGAGCCGAAAAAAAGAAGAGTTTAAGAGTATTACCGAAGGTCATGTGGGCATGTACGTCTGCGGGCCTACCGTTAGTGGCGAGAGTCATTTGGGGCATGCACGTCCGTACATCACGTTCGATGTTATCCATCGTTACCTCAAACATCTGGGCAATAAAGTCCGCTATGTACGTAACATAACCGATGCAGGTCATTTTGAAGAAGAAGGCAGGGAAGCGGAAGATAAGATAGCCAAGAAAGCACTGCTGGAAAGGCTGGAACCAATGGAACTGGTGCAGAAATATACCAACCTTTTTCATTGGGCCATGAACGAGTTTAATACCATTCCGCCAAGCATTGAGCCTACCGCAACGGGACATATTGTGGAGCAGATAGTGATGATAGAAAAGATTATTGCTGATGGATATGCTTATGTGGCCAATGGTTCTGTTTATTTTGATGTGGAGAAATACAATACCGATTTTAGCAAGATCGGGATGCCTTACGGAATACTGAGTGGGCGCAATCTTGATGACCAAATGGATACTACTCGTGAACTTGATAACCAAGACGAGAAACGCAATAAAGCAGACTTTGCCCTTTGGAAGAATGCGCCACCAGAACACATAATGCGTTGGCCTAGCCCTTGGGGAGAAGGCTTTCCGGGATGGCACATAGAATGTAGTGCTATGAGCAATAAGTACCTCGGCGACCAGTTTGATATTCATGGTGGTGGTATGGATTTGCAGTTTCCACACCACGAATGTGAGATAGCTCAAAGTGCGGTGGTGAACCATAAAACAATGGCTAAATATTGGATTCACAACAATATGATTACCATCAATGGAAAGAAGATGGGCAAAAGCTATGGTAATCAAATAATGCTGAGTCAGATGTTTACAGGCGATCATCCCCTGTTAGATCAGCCTTATCACCCAATGACTATTCGCTTTTTTATCCTGCAAAGTCATTACCGCAGCACTTTAGATTTTGGCAATGATGCACTAAAAGGATCTGAAAAGGCTTTCAAAAGATTGTGGGAGGCGTATGTGGTGTTGCAGGGTTTACCGTTAACCGTTGACCGTGAACCGATAACCGAAGCGGAAAACGGTGAACGGTTGACGGTTGACGATCAGGTTAATACGCTCCTTGCCGAATTTGATGAGTTTATGAATGATGACTTTAATACGGCTAAAGTATTGGCTAACATGTTCGAAATTGTTCCGATTATAAATGGTATTAAGGATAAACATATTCCTATTTCTGCTTTGAAGCCAGAAACATTGGCTTTGCTTAAAACAAAAATGAAAGTTTATATAGAAGATGTTTTTGGATTGAAACATGAACAAGAGGGTGGCGATAAACTAGAAGGCGTGTTGCAACTACTGATGACGCTCCGCAAAGATGCAAAGACTAAAAAAGACTTTGTGACGAGCGATAGAATTAGAAACGAATTGGCCGCTATTGGCGTTTTAATTAAAGATGAAAAGGATGGTGGCATGAGTTATAGCTTGCAATAACTTTTAACCTAAAATTCATTCATTTACTACTTGGTAAAATCTAGCTAATAAGTATTCTTGCAAATTATTACAACAAACAATTAAAATCATGGTAAAGCAAATAATAAATACACCCGATGCACCGTCACCAATTGGCCCTTACAGTCAGGCTGTAAAGGTGGGCGACTGGATTTTTTTGAGTGGACAGATACCAATTAATCCAACTACCGGCGAGCTAAACATTAGTAGCATTGAAGTGGAGGCCAAACAGGTAATGGAAAACCTGAAAGCTGTACTAAAAGAAGCTAATGCTACGTTTGACAGTGTAGTGAAAACTAATATCTACTTGAGCGATATGGATTTTTTTTCAACGGTTAACGAAGTGTATGGTTCTTATTTTACCAAAGACTTTCCTGCAAGAGAAACATTGGCAGTAAAGACATTACCCAAAAATGTAAACGTGGAAATAAGTATGATTGCCATAGCTAGTAAATAAGTTAAATGGTTTTGAAATAGAAAAAGCCGTTAGTACTACAATTACTAACGGCTTTTTTGTGGGTATATGCTAAGAAATGAATTCTTAAAAGCCGCTAAGGAAAATTAGTTCCAGTTGAATCAATTGATAATAGCAGTAAGAGCCATGAAACAGTAGTAAAATAGCAGCTTGGCAAATTATTTAGCTTCGCTACTAATTATTTTAGTGTTGATAAGTAAATTCATTTACCTTCGGCACATCATTAATTTTGAATAATAAATAAGACAAGATATGTTGAACGCAGAAAAAATGAAAGCCCTCAAGCTTACCATGGACAAAATAGATAAAGACTATGGTAAGGGTAGCGTAATGCTGATGAATGAAAAAAGTAGAGAACCTATTGAAGTTATTTCTACCGGATCTATCGGATTGGATGCTGCACTTGGCGTTGGTGGCATACCAAAGGGAAGGGTTGTAGAAATTTATGGTCCAGAAAGTAGTGGTAAGACAACATTGGCCATTCATATAATAGCAGAAGCCCAGAAAAAAGGTGGCATGTGTGCTATTATAGATGCTGAACATGCCTTTGATAGCTCATATGCGCAAAAACTAGGTGTTGACGTAGATAACCTATTAATATCTCAACCAGATTATGGCGAACAGGCTCTAGAAATTGCTGATCGTTTAATTCTTTCTGGCGCACTAGACGTAGTAGTAATAGATTCTGTTGCTGCCTTAGTACCAAAGAGTGAACTAGAAGGAGAAATGGGTGATAGCAAAATGGGATTACAGGCACGTTTGATGAGCCAAGCATTAAGAAAGCTAACAGCTACCATCAATAAGACAAATACCATCTGTATTTTCATTAATCAACTTCGTGAAAAGATTGGGGTAATGTTTGGTAATCCAGAAACAACGACTGGTGGTAATGCCTTAAAGTTTTATGCATCTATCAGGCTTGATATTCGCCGTTCTGCACAGATAAAAGATGGTGATGCGGCAATAGGAAACCATGTAAAGGTTAAAGTAGTGAAGAACAAAGTGGCTCCTCCATTCAGATCAGCAGAATTTGACATTATGTTTGGTGAAGGCATCAGTAAGCTTGGTGAAATTATAGACATGGGTGTAGAGCTTGGTTTTATAAACAAAAGTGGAAGCTGGTTTAGCTATGAAGCCAATAAACTTGGTCAAGGTAGAGATGCCGTAAAAGGTTTGCTACGCGACAACCCAGAACTTGCCAATGAAATAGAAGGTAAGATTAGAGCTAAAATTTTTGAAGCACAAACTGCTGGATTGGGAATACATGATACCGAAGGCGAAAAATAGTTTGGGAAGATAGATATTAAAATAGCCACTGAATTTTATTTTTCAGTGGCTATTTTAATTACAAATAACTCTCGATTAGTAACCAGGGCAGTTATATCCTTCTAAGTTAAAGGAAATACCTACTTCGAACGATGCATACGAATCGTTTTTACCATTTCCTCTTTGCGTGCCTTTCTTACCAATTGGGTTACCGTATATGTAACTCTTATCCTGCAATTTCAATGCAACAGGATCGGTGAAATTTTCTGCTCCAGCATAAGTACCATTTACATCATCCAAATAGCCAGTAGAAGTAAAACGATAAATAATCTCAGAAAAAATATTTACACGGTTACTAATGTTGTACTTAGCGCCAATCCCCATTGGTATAACCATAGCGAATGAGCTATAAGGCGTCTCCTGACCCTCAGTTTTATAATTGCGGAGGTAAATTTTATTATCGCCAATGTAAGTGTAGGGATTAAAGCTTATGGCACCAATACCCAAACTTAAGTATGGGGTAAAGCGGTACTCTTCTAATTGCGGATAGAACTTAAAGAAGTTGAAGTTTGCACTTACACTTGCTTCCCAAACATCTGTATTGAAACTAAGGTTGCGGGTGTGCTGAAAATCATTGTTACTATACTTATCTGAACTTGCTAAAAACGAGTAATGACCACTAGCTTTTAAGCTAATGTAGTTATTTAATTGCCTTAAATAGAAAACACTTGCTGCAAATTTCGGACGATCCTTTACTGTATTGGGATTAATATCTCCGAAATACTGACCCAAACCTGCTGATAAACCAAATTCACCTAAATGCGAATAAGTTTGCTCTTGCTGTGCATTTGCGGATATTGTAACCGAAAAAAGAACGACGAATGCTAAGATTCTGATATTCATACTTGCGTTTAGTAAGTTTTAAATTAAGGCGGCAATATAATTAGGATATGCTTCGGATAAGCATTTCGAGCGCCTATAAGTGAAAAATTATAGTTTTTAAGCCCAAAAATAAGTTTTTTATAACTATGGTGCCAGTCTTTCTATATGCCAAGTCCCTTTTTCTGATAATGTATATAGAAGCCTGTCATGTAGTCGACTTGGTCTTCCTTGCCAAAACTCAATCCTTTGTGGCTTTACAATGTAACCTCCCCAATGGCTTGGTCGAGGTACATTTTCACCAAATTGTTCTGCATATTTAGTGGCATTGTCCTCAAGTACTTCTCTATTTGTGATTACTTTGCTTTGCGGCGAACTCCATGCTCCTATTCGACTTCCTACTGGGCGACTGTAAAAGTATTCATCATTTTCGGCATCGCTTATCTTCTCAATAATGCCGCTGATGTTAACTTGTCTTTCTAACTCCTTCCAGAAAAAAAGGAGTGTAGCGTGGTTGTTTTCTGCAATGTTTTTCCCCTTGTTACTATTATAATTGGTAAAAAACACAAAACCGCTCTCTGTATATCCTTTCAATAATACGATTCTTGCAGATGGCAACCCTTCCTTAGATGAAGTAGCTAGTGTCATCGCATTTACTTCATCAATATTGCTATCCAAAGCCTCATTCCACCAATTAGTAAATTGACTTATGGCATCGCTTGCAACTTCCTTTTCATCTAATGACTTAAGCTTGTAATCCTTTCTAATATCGGCAATTTTCATAACAAATAATTTAAGCGCGAAGGTATCAGCAGGCTACCAAATATTATTATGACGTTAATCAATTAGCTGCATCTATACAACTACTAATTCATAAAAGTCATCTTCGTTTAAATACCTATTGGCAAGTTCCTTCAATTCATCAGCACTAACAGTACGAATGGTGTTTATCGCCTTTTTAAAATACTCCTCATCTAACCCATTTAGTACATAACTCTTCCAACGGGAAATAGTTTGAAACGGACCATCCAAATCGGACAATAAACTGCCCATCATAAAATTCCGAACAAGATGAAGCTCTGTTTCCTCAATAGTTTCTTCCCTTAGCCTTGCCATTTCTTTATATGTTTCAGCAATGGTGGCGGCACATACATCTCTACCAGCTTCGGTACTAATCATCCATGCAGATTGTTCAATCAGATTCTGTAAGTACGAATGTATTCCATAAGTATACCCTTTATCTTCTCTGATATTACTCATTAATCTAGAACCAAAAAAGCCTCCAAAAAGGTTATTCAACACTTGAACTTTAGTGAAATCTGGGTAATGCCTATTGGGGAAAGGACGTCCCAATCTAATGGCACCTTGTACACCATTTTCATCATTGGTTATCTTGTGTTTCTTTTGTTCAGTAGGAATTGTTTGATATGTTTTTGTAGGCAACGGTGTCTTATTAAGAGGCAGACTACCAAATGCATTATTCAATTGTTCTTGAATATCTGCTGGCAAAACACCGGCAGTAAATATGATACACTTTCCATTGGTATAAAACTGGTTGTAGAAAGCTATCAAATCTTCCTTACTGATAGCATCATAATCTTCGGCTGAAGAATACTTTCCATAAGGATGTTGCTCTCCAAAAAGATATTTATCGATAAGTCTATTGGCCACAAAATCACACTTCTTCAAGTTTACCGAAAGTCTTTGCTTTTGATTTTGTTTATAAATAACCAATTCTTCTTCAGGAAAAATGCTATCCGTTAATATTTCAGACATTACGGGTAATAACTTAGGCAAATGCTTACCCAATGTGTGCAATGTGAAGGTTGCAGTTTCGTTTTGGCAGCCTCTATTAAGGTATGCCCCATGAAATTCGAAGTGTTCATTGATGGCAAAAGCCTTTTTTTGCTTAGTACCATTCTTAAGCATAAAGTTGGTAGTGGCAGCAACAATATTTTTATTTTCTTGCCAGTTTCCGGCCATGAAAACCATCTCTACCATTACTACTTCCTGTGCACCCGCATGAATACTGTATACTTCTACTCCATTATCCAATGTAAACTTAGTGTATGGTTTTAGCTGAAGATGTAATTCTACGGCATCTATTATTGCGGGACTCTTCTTTCTATTTAGCATCTGTATTTATTCTGTGTCTAAAATTCTGTTTTTTACGCTACTAATTCTTACTCCTGTAGTAAAGCGTGTTACTATTGTTTTCATTAAATATTATGCGGCTATATTCCCTAATATCTTCTGCTGTAATGGCCTGATACCTTTCTAGCTCGGTATTCATCAGGTTGGCATCGCCCAATAGTTCATAGTTTGCCAAGCTGCTAGCCCTACTCATAATACTCATATCCTCAAAAGCAATAACACTCTCTGTTTTATTCTTCACTTTTTGAAGCTCATTATCTTCTATAAGTTCAGCTTGAATTTTAAGTAATTGTTCATTAACTGCCATATCAGCATCTTCTATATTAATGCCTTTCACCAATTTGCCTTCAATGGTAAGAAGCCCTTTATCGATACTGCCAAAGTGATAACAGTCCAGACTAGAAAACAATTGTTTTTCTTTTACCAAAGCTTGATACAATCTTGATGAACCACCGCCGCCTAATATCTCTGTAATAAGATCTGCAACATAATAACCCTTATCTAATCTTGCTTCAATATGCCAGGTTTTCACCAAAGAATCAAGTGGAACATCCGCAGTAACTTCCAGCTTTCTAGGCGCTGTTTGCACGGGCTCGGCAGGTAAGTTTCGTTCATACTTCTCGCCCATCGGAATAGGGCCAAACCATTTTTCTGCTAATGATTTTACTTGCTCAGTAGTAACATTGCCCGCCACTACTAGTATAGCATTTACCGGACGGTAATGTTTAGCAAAGAAAGCCTTTACATCATCGATAGTAGCAGTTTCTATATGGCTCAATTCCTTACCAATAGTCATCCATTTGTATGGGTGCGTGGTAAAGGCAAGTTCTCTCATTTTAAACCATACATCACCATACGGTTTATTTATATAGTGTTCTTTAAACTCCTCGCATACTACTTTACGCTGTACTTCCAGACTTTTTTTACTAAATGCTAGGCTAAGCATACGGTCGCTTTCTAGCCAAAAAGCAGTCTCAATGTTCTCTGCAGGCATGCTGCAATAGTAGTTGGTCAGGTCGTTGGTAGTGTAGGCATTATTCTCGCCTCCTGCACGTTGCAATGGTTCGTCATAATCGGGAATATTAATACTTCCACCAAACATCAGGTGTTCAAACAAGTGAGCAAATCCCGTTTTGTTGGGGTCTTCGTCCTTAGCACCAACATCATAAAGTACATTAACCACTGCCATCGGAGTGCTGCTATCTTCATGAACCAACACGCGCAACCCATTATCTAATACAAACCTATTGTAATGAACCATGAATAATTTTTTTTATAAAAAGGACGCAAATATAACGTGGCGGAAGAGGGTAGATGATTTTTTTTCAATCAGAACCCTATTTCCTTGGTTTTATTTTCTAATCTAAATAATTAACTCACCTTTCGCATATTTATCAACAGCTTCCATTTTTAAACAATAATCTAACACATAGGCACATAGAAAAATAAGATTAAGTAAAGAATCGTTGCACTTTAAGTAAAAAATTAGGGTTACTGTTTCCAAGTTATATAACTTGCGTAGAGGCATCTTGCAGTTAAAATCATTGTGTCACTGAACCTTAAAGTTCATCTTTAAGTCTGATTCCGGTTACCGTTTTTGTTACCAATTGGGACACCAAGCCCGTATAGTAGCGTACAGATATTTAGGTGACCGGGCAAGAAGCTTTCTTAAACTATTATATTATGATTAAGGAAACAAAAAAGCAAATGGGAGCGATCAGTCTCCCGATGGTCAATCCTGATGCTGCGGGCATTGATATTTCGGCGAGTTTTCATGTGGTGGCAGTTCCTGTGGGTAGGGACGAGGTAAGTGTGAAACAATTTGATGCCTTTACCGAGGACTTGCACGCCTTGTCCAGATGGCTG
>CANCVE010000083.1 GCA_947381435.1 Chitinophagaceae bacterium | reverse complement strand
TTGAATGCAATCAAGAACAAGTTACTTTTAAGGGTGGTGGCAGTAATAAAAAAGCAGCAGCCTTATGTGGATAACACCAAAGTGGCAGCCTGATTTGTTAATTTTTATTGCTGAAAAAAATTTGTTTATGTCATAGCAATCATTTCGACGATAGGAGAAATCTAGCCTAAGACAATTAGCATCATCATAACATAAAGCCCTAACATTATTCTAAGAGATTTCTCCTAACGTCGAAATGACGTTCTTTATTTCGAAACGCGTTCATAATCCAATAGCGAAAAGCCATTGAAAAATGAGTTTAATGATAGAATTCTCGTAGCGCTTACAAAACTTTAAGCATTCAAAACCTTTATGGTGTTAGTTTAATCAATACATTCTTTTTTAGCTACATTTATAACAATATCCCCAATCACTATTTCCGATTCCGTAATGCGCTTTTCCCGATACGGCATAACCTTAAAATGTTGGGCGGCTACTTTCGCGGCACTTTAATAAAATCATAAAAGAAAGTAGTACATGAAAAGAGTAGTAAGTTTAGTAGTAGGAGTGGTTTTGACAACAGGAGGGTTTGCCCAGTACAGAACACAGGCACAACAGTTAGTATTGAGCAATGAAGACTCATTAAATGCAGGCATCAACAGTAGTAAAACGGTAATATCTGGTTATGGAAGTGCATTGTATCAACGCGATTTCAATAAGAAAGAATCAATACTCAATTTGGAGAGGGCAGTATTGTTTGTTGGTCATCAATTTAATAATAAAATCTCTGTTTTTAGCGAATTGGAGATAGAAGATGCCAAAGTAGCTGGAGGAGAAGGCGGAGGAGAAGTGTCGATGGAGCAATTGTATTTGAAATTTAACCTAAACCCGAAACAATACATTATTGCGGGGCTTTTTGTGCCAAGAATTGGGTTTCTAAATGAAAACCATTTGCCAGTAAATTTTAATGGTGTGGAGCGACCAATAGTAGAGCAGCAAGTAATACCCGCTACATGGCGCGAACTTGGAGTGGCATTGTACGGATCGCTAAATCATGCACCGGTAAACTATTCGTTGGCCATCATAAATGGACTTAATAGTGCAAATTTTGAACATGGTACGGGGATAAGAGACGGAAGGGCAGAAGGACGCAATGCAACGGCTAATAATTTGGCAATAACGGGATCGTTACAGTCTACATGGAGAGATTTTAGGTTTCAATTGGTGGGATATGTTGGTGGTACTGTGGGTTTAAACAAGCGTAGTGCAGATAGTTTGGGACTAAATAGTGGTGCTTTTGGTACAACGCTGTATATGGGCGAGGCCGATGTGCAGTATAACCATAATGCGTTCTCGGCAAAGGCATTGGCTACCTATATCTCTTATCCTGATGCTGAAAAAGTAAATACGGCGTATGCAAAAAACTTGGCCTCGGGTATGTATGGCGCTTATGCTGAAGTAGCCTACAATTGGTTGTATAATAGTAACAGTAACAAGCAGTTTATAAGCTTTGTAAGGGCAGAAGTGTATGATTTGAATGCAAAAATACCTGCACCGCCGAAAGCTATTTACGATGGTACGGTAAAACAAAGCCACATCATTGCCGGATTTAGCTATTTGCCAATACCAAATGTGGTTATCAAGACAGATGTAAGATTGGCTCATACAGGAAGTCAGAACCCTGAGTTGGTTCCTAACCCTTCGCCGAATGCTTTGCCTTATCAGCAAGATAATAGCTTCTTTAATTTGGGAATTGGGTATTCGTTCTAGGAGAGGATAAGAGGGGATTGGCAAAGAGGATAAGAGTATTGTGGAGGATATGAGGGGGATGGTTGTAAAGTTCTCTCAAATATTGAGTATTATAAATAAAATTGATTATCAAATATTTAAATTAATAAATATTAAGTGGTATCTTCTAAATAACTCTTATCCTCTTTGCCTCCTTTCTCTTTTCCTACATAATTCTCTTTCCCTCTTTGCCTATATCCTCTATCCCTCAAGTAATAAATAACACACCATGAGAAATAAAATGAATTTAATAGGTGCCTGCTTGTTTGCAGTGATACTGTTTACGACTACAGCCTGCAACAAAGCACCAGAAACAGCTACAACATCAACAGATTTTGTTACGTTAGAAAAGCAAGTGCTAACAGACTTCACTAATAATGTAGCAATGAGCAACTATTTGAAGTTAAGTGTATCGGCTACTAACCTAAATATGGCTCTTCAAAACCTAAATAATAACACTACCGACAGTAATTTAATTGTTGCGAGAACGGCTTGGCAAACACTGAGAGAAACTTGGGAACAGAGTGAAGGATTCTTGTTTGGACCGGTAGAAGACAATGATTATGATCCGAATATGGATACTTGGCCAACGGATTATGTGCAACTCGACTCGCTAATAGGCAGTAATAATAGCCTTTTGGCAAGCGATATACAACACATTACGCTTTCATTGAGGGGTTTTCATCCTATTGAGTATATAATTTTTGGTAATCATGGTAATAAGAAGGCTTCTGACATTACTACGAGAGAGAAACAGTACATGGTGAGTTTGTCGGAAGATATTACCAATACTTGCAACGCATTGTACCTAAGCTGGAGTTCGGCACCCATAAACTTTGCACAGGAAGTGATAAATGCAGGTAATGGAAGTGCAAAGTATTCCACCAAACTAGAAGTGTACACCGCATTGGTAAATGCGCTGATTGATATAGCGGGAGAGGTGGCTGAAAGTAAAATGTTGGAACCTTATGAGACAAAGAATCCCCAACTAGTAGAGTCGCCTTATTCGGGAAACTCATTGACTGATTTTAGGAATAATATTGTTGGGTTGCAAAATGTGTACTTAGGGGTAAATGGAGGCAAGGGCTTGAAGGATTTGGTTGCATCAAAGAATAAAGCTTTAGATAATAAGATTCAAAATCAAATAATTGCGTCGATAAACTCATTTAGCAATATTACAGGTTATTATGAAGATGCCATTTTAACCCAAAGAATACAAATTCAACAAACAATGCAAGCATTAACAACACTAAAAGCTACGCTAGAGGGAGATTTGCTACCATTTATAGTGCAAAATGTGAAGGACTAGGTTTTTAGTAGAGAGTCGAAAGTCATAATTCGAAAGTTAAGAATCGGTAGTCGGTAGTCGTAAGTTAAAAGTCGAAAGTTATAAGTCGAGAGTAGAAAAGCAAGAGTATGAAGTTGTAAAATTTAAGAATTAGCTTTCAACTTTTGACTACCGACTTTCGACTTATCACATTCGACCCTCGACTAAAATTAAATTGATCAAATAAAAAGATAAATAAATGAAGAAAATAGTTATTTTATTAACAATGTCGGTATTCATATTGGTGTTTACCATGTGTAATAAGGCAGGAATATTTGATGAAAGTGGTTATGATGATAGATTGACGGGCGGTGCTGCCACTGTTTTTGACGAAACATCGCATGCTTTTACCCATGTAATAGATGGACTGACAGAAAGAGATGGACACGTGCATGAATTGGGTGATAAAACGTTCGAACAGACATTTGTAGCTAATCCTGCACCAATAAATGGTGGTTTAGGACCTGTATTTAATAATGTTTCCTGTATTTCGTGTCACCATAATGATGGAAAAGGTACACCAACTGCCGGATTTTCTACCTCGTCCTTGTTATTCAGGATAAGTATTGAAGGAAAGGATGCGCATGGGGGAGGTATTGCGGCGCCAGGTTTTGGTTTGCAATTGCAAGACCAAGCATTGGTAGGAAGTAAGCCAGAAGTGCAAGTAAATATCAATTATACCAATGTTCCGGTTACTTACCCCGACGGAACGGTGGTAAACCTGAGGCAACCAAGTTACACTTTGTACAATCCGTACACGTTTTTGCCAACAAACTACATGATTTCGCCAAGGCTGGCTCCGCCTGTGTTTGGAGGAGGGCTTTTGGAGAATATACCAGAAGAAACATTACGTTCTTATGTTGATGCCAATGATGTAAATAAAGACGGCATTACAGGAAAGGCTAACTACGTGTACAACCCGTACACACACAAGCAGGAAATAGGGCGTTTTGGGCTAAAAGCCAATACATCTACCCTGCAAGTTCAAGTTGCGGCCGCTTTTCAGCAGGATATGGGCATTACGAGCTATATTTTTCCTCAAGAAGCATCCTTTGGTCAGCAGCAAACGGCTAATCAACAATCCAACAAGGATATTCCAGATAGTTCTTTAGATGCAACCATCTTTTATGTGCGCACTTTGGCTGTCCCTGCAAGGAGAAATACCACAGATTTGGACGTAAAGGCTGGTCAAAAGTTGTTTACTACGGTAAATTGTTCAGGTTGTCATAAGCCTACTGTGCAAACAGGTATTAATTTAAATTTACCTGCTTTGAGCAACCAAAGAATTCATCCATATACAGATTTATTGGTACACGATATGGGCAGTGGGCTAGCAGATGGCAGACCAGACTATCTAGCAACGGGCAATGAATGGCGTACCATGCCTTTATGGGGAATAGGGTTGTTTAGTAAAACCAATGGAACGCCTTATTATTTACATGATGGGCGGGCAACAACCATAGAACAAGCTATTCTTTGGCATGGAGGAGAAGCTGAGAAGTCTAAACAAGCATTTATGAATTTAAGTAAGGCCGATAGGAATAAATTGCTCAAGTTTATGCAGTCATTGTAATCCTTGTTGCCAGATTAAGGGTTGTTTGGATTGAAATAATTAAAAAATGGATTTATATTATTGTATTGTTAATCAATAATATAAATCCATTTTTAATTTAATACTCTTTAGAGTGAAACAATAGCCTAAAGCTTGTATTATTAAAGGATAATTTGCAATGGATAGAGTCATTGTCTTAAACTAATGTATGACTCAAATTCAGACTTTGTAACATTGATGTATAAAATGTGTATTTAATAATAAAAATTGCAATCATAAGGCGATTATATTTGTGACTTAATAGATTTTATGAGTAATAGTTCTAACCACAAATATGCCATAGGAATAGATCTTGGCGGAACGAGTACAAAATTTGGAATAGTTGATAAAGACGGGAACATAATTAGTCAAGGAAGGATTCCTACTGCCAGCGAAAAGCCCGTTGACAACTTTATAGAAGAGTTGCATGCCAAACTTAAGCCAATGATTGATACTGTAGGAGGAACTCAGGCATTTGTAGGCATTGGAATGGGTGCGCCAAACGGAAATGTGTACACAGGAAACATAGAATATGCGGCAAATCTTCATTGGAAGGGGATAGTTCCCATTGCTCATTTAGTAACAGAGAAGTTTGGGTTGAAAACATCGCTTACTAACGATGCAAACGCAGCAGCAATGGGCGAAATGATGTATGGCGCCGCTAAAGGAATGAAACATTTTATCACTATTACACTTGGAACAGGCGTAGGAAGCGGCATTGTGATAGACGGAAAGATGGTTGTGGGTAATGATGGCTTTGCCGGTGAATTAGGACATACGATTGTGCGCCATAATGGTCGTTTGCATAAGCTGACAGGGAGTAAAGGATGCCTAGAAGTGTATGCAAGTGCGACAGGAGTAAGGCAAACTGCCATTGAGTTTTTGCAAGAAGATCCAAGCAAGCCAAGTCTGTTGAGAAACTATGCAGAAGAGGAGTTGAGTAGTGAAATAGTGTATGATTGCGCCTTGAAAGGAGATGAAATTGCCAAAAACGTATTCGATTTTACAGGAGAGATACTAGGAGAAGCCTTAGCAAACTTTGTAATGTTTTCATCGCCGCAGGCAATAATCCTTTTTGGTGGACTAACTAAAGCAGGTAGCTACATTATGAACCCAACGAAAGATGCAATGGAGCGAAACCTTTACCAAGTATTTAAAAACAAGGTACAATTGGTATTCAGCAACTTAAAAGAATCGGATGCAGCCATACTAGGTGCAAGTGCATTGGTGCTTTAATTAAAAAATAATTGCAGTATCGGTTCAACTATTTATTCATTTTAGAGTCTCGGTATTTTGGTTTTAAAAATTTATACCTTAAACAAACAATATGATCAAGAGATTACAAGGATTGATGCTTATTTTATTTTTAGTAATTACGTTAAACGGATTTTCTAATGCATTGAAAATCAATTTTAACTTTCTAATTAATAAATGTTTTAACTCTGATACGGGAAAAGGAAGTATTAAAGTTCCAGAAGGCTTTAGTGCAACAATAGTGGCAGATAATGTGGGTAAAGCAAGGCATATTGTAATTTCTCCTAAGGGTATTGTATACGTTAAGAGTATGAGAAAGATAAATGGCAAGGGCATTTTTGTACTAAAGAATGTTGGTGCCAATGCTAAGCTTACCATTATTGATACTTTTTGTAACTATGGGGGGACGGGTATCGTAATAAAAGACGGTTATTTGTATGCTTCTAGCGATGAAGAGGTCTTTAGGTATAAACTAAACGCAAAAGATGAAGTAATTAATCCAAATGCGCCTGAAAAGATTGTTACTGGTTTGATAGAACATCATCAGCATGAAACAAAGTCTATTGCTCTAGATAATGTGGGCAATATTTATGTAAATGTTGGGGCCTATGCAAACTCTTGCCAGGAGCATGACAGAACAAAAGGTAGTCCTGGTCGTAAACCATGTCCTATTTTGGATAGTGCGGGTGGTATTTGGATGTTTAAAGCAGATAAGTTGAATCAGACCTACGGAGATGGAATTAGATATGCTACCGGGCTTAGAAATGTGGTTGGATTAGATTGGAATCAGCAGACCAACTCATTATTTGTGATGCAACATGGAAGAGATCAGTTATTTCAGAATTGGCCGCAGTATTACAGTGAAAATGATGGAGCAGAATTCCCCGCAGAATGTATGTACGAGCTTCACAAGGGGTCTAATTGTGGTTGGCCTTACATTTACTTTAATCAACAGTTAAACAAAAAGATGTTAGCGCCCGAATATGGTGGTGATGGGAAAACAGAAGGCGATGCAAGCTTCCAAGATCCTGTAATAGCTTTCCCGGGTCACCTTGCCCCTAATGGATTATTATTCTACACTGGCAAACAGTTTCCAGAAAAGTACAAGAACGGGGCTTTTATTGCCTTTCATGGTAGTTGGAACAGAGCGCCTTTACCACAAGCAGGTTATTTTGTAGTTTTTGTTCCCTTCAAAGATGGTAAGCCTACTGGCAAATGGGAAGTATTTGCTGATGGATTCTCTGGTAAGGAAGTAGTTAACTCTACTCGTAGTGCCGATCATCGTCCATGTGGTCTAGCACAAGGTCCTGATGGCTCATTGTATGTTACAGACGATAGTAAAGGAACAGTTTTTAAAATAAGTTACACAGGGAAGTAATATCAGAATATTGGTTTTGAATAAAATAAATTAATTAATGAAAAAAAATAGTTTACTCGTATTGGTTCTTCTTACTGTGATGGTATATGCACTTGCGCAAAGTCAGAAACCAAAGCAAAAAACACAAGATACGCCAGCAGCTTCGATAGAAAGAGGAAGAGCTATTTACCAAAAAGAGTGTCTTAGTTGTCATCAGGCAGATGGGGGGGGAGTTCCGCATATTAATCCTCCTTTGGCAGGAAATACTGTCTTATTAAATGATAAAACAAAGATTATAGCTGTTGTATTGAAAGGTATGACAGACAGAATTCCAATTGACGATGAATATTATAGTAATAATATGGCATCGCACGCTTATTTAACTAATCAAGAGATTGCGGATGTGTTAACGTTTGCTAGAAACAGTTTTGGCAATAAAGCCTCAGTGTTAACTGCCGCAGAAGTAAAGGTTGTAAGAGGAGTAAAGAAGAAATAGAAAGGGTAAATAAATTGAATAATTATGTTTTTAAGTTTAAAGTAAGGGAAGTATTTAAGAATTTTGACAAATTGAGTAATAACCCCAATATATTAAGCTTGATTATTTTAAACTGTTATAGTACTTGTTTAGGAATGTCAAATAAGTTGTTGATTAAAGAAAATAGATGAAACGGATTCTTTTTGTTGATAGGGATGGGGTAATCCTTCAAGAACCTCCTACTGATTTTCAAGTAGATAGTATAGAAAAAACAACATTTGTAAAAGGGGCAATTACTGCATTAAGTAAAATTGCTGCAGAATTAGATTTTTACAAAGTAATGGTAACCAACCAAGATGGATTGGGAACAGATTCTTTCCCAGCAGAAACATTTCATCCCGCTCAAAACTTAATGTTACGTACTTTGGCCGGGGAAGGGTTTGTATTTGATGAAGTTCATGTTGATGAAACTTTTGCTAGTGAGGGTAAGGAAACCAGAAAGCCAGGTATTGGGTTGGTAAAACATTTACTCAATAATCCAAATTTCGATTTAGCTAGTTCTTTCGTAATTGGAGATAGATGGAGTGATATACAGCTTGCAAAGAATCTTGGTGCAAAAGCAATATATCTAACATCGCCGTTACAAAGCCTATCGTTAACAGATGAGCAAGAAGTTGCTTTACGGTCTACTATTGCTCTAGAAACAAGCGATTGGAACGAAATATATGCTTTCCTGAAGCTTGGTAGCCGAAATGTAGTACATGAAAGAAATACTAACGAAACAAAGATTAAAATTGCTCTAAACTTAGATGGAAGTGGTAAGGCGACCATCAATACTGGTTTGGGTTTCTTTGATCACATGCTAGATCAGATTGCTCGACATGGTAAAATGGACTTAGTAATAGAAACTAAGGGAGATTTGCATATAGATGAGCATCATACTATTGAAGATACGGGTTTAGCTTTGGGAGAAGCTTTTGGAAAGGCACTTGCAGACAAACGTGGGATGGAAAGATATGGTTTTGCCTTGCCAATGGATGAGGCTGAAGCTAAGGTTTTGATTGATTTTGGTGGAAGAAACTGGTTAGTGTGGGATGCCGAGTTTAAAAGGGAGAAAATAGGGGAGATGCCGACGGAAATGTTTTTCCATTTCTTTAAATCGTTTAGTGATGCTGCGAAATGCAACTTAAACATTTATTGTAAAGGTGATAATGAACACCACAAAATTGAGGCAATATTTAAAGCATTTGCAAAAGCAATCAAGATGGCCGTAAAGCGTGATCCGTTAAGCAATTATCTACCAAGTACTAAGGGAGTTTTATAATACAATTGAATGGATGCACATTCAAAATGCTTTTCGTTCAAATTATGGTGATATGTTCTATAACGAAAATTAATAATTGGTATTCTTTTTGTTTATTGCAACCTTGCAGATTGAATTGTGTTACAAAGTGTAGCTGTTTTTGATTTTGCCATCATTATAATTTGAATAAGATGAAATTGTTTTTTACGTTATTCATCGTTGTTTTTACTTTTCAATTTTCATTTGGTCAGTATTATTTGCGAGGTCAAGTATTTAGTGATAAAGGTCAGACGCTTTCAGGCGTTAAGATTTATTTGAAATCAAAAGGTCCAATTGATTTTGCCACAGGCGATGATGGTAGCTTTGGTATCCCTACCCCTAAGTTAGTCGATACGATCACTTTAATGTTGGATGGCTATGAAACCTATAATGCCCCAATCCCAACAAAAGACTTTCAGAAGCTTACGTTGAAAATGCGTCAGGGTACGGCGATGGAGATGCAAAATAGGCTAGTTTCATTTACTAAAAACTTAGGTGTTGCAAAAGAAGCCATTATTGAGACTGGTATGGGGGAAACCTACAATAACCTATACGAAAACAATTTTGTTTCTGCAAAGGATAATCCAGAAACAGGCTTCGCTTTGAATATAGATAGGGCATCATACAGTCATGTAAGGCGTTTTATTTACAACAAATTCAATGTTCCTACTGAGGCAGTTAGAATAGAGCAGATGCTGAACTATTTTAGTTTACAACCATCGGCTACTTTTGACCAACAAGTTTCCAAACGTTTTACTTCAAACTCCGTTATAACCAATTGTCCGTGGGAAAATGCAGATCAGCTATTGTTTGTTAATTTACAAGCTCCAAAACTAAATCTGGATAGTGTTCCTCCAAGCAATTTGGTTTTTTTAATTGATGTATCAGGTTCGATGGATCAGGCTAATAGATTGCCATTATTGCAAGCGGCCTTCAGATTACTAGTGAATAATCTTCGAGAGCAAGATAAAATATCGATAGTTACTTATGGTGGGGGCGTTAGAATTGCTTTAAATCCAACTAGTGGCTCTGAGAAGAAGAAGATAATGGAAGTAATTGATGCCCTAACTGCCAATGGAGACACACCTGGTAGTGGAGCGATTCGGACTGCCTATTTTTTAGCCAAGTCAAACTTTTCAAAAGACTTTAATAACAGGGTTATCCTTGCTACTGACGGCGATTTTAATGTTGGGCAAAAAAATGATGATGAATTAGAAAATTTAATTGTGTCTGAGCGCCAAACCGGAATTAGTCTTACTTGTTTAGGTGTTGGAATGGGGAATTTTAAGGATAGTAAATTGGAAATACTATCTAAACAAGGAAATGGCAATTATGCATATCTAGATAATGTAAATGAAGCTGAGAAGGTTTTAGTAACTGAATTTACTAAAACGTTATATAATGTAGCTGAAGAAGCTTATGTCAATATTGTTTTTAACCCTGAGTACGTAAGTAAATATAGGTTAATAGGATTTGATAATCCAAGGGATGTAATGGCTGATACCTCAAATAGGATTCAAGGGGGAGAAGTGGGTAGTGGGCATAGCATGATGGCTATGTTTGAATTTAGACCCTCTAATAAAAATGCTGTAGATATTCATAATCAAAACTTTGCTTCTTTAAATCTTCAATATAAACTACCTAAAACTAGAGAACTGATAAAGCAATCATTTGGTATTCCTTATGCTCCCAAGAACTTAATGAATGTTGATTCTGTCTATCGATTTGCCACTTCTATTGCCATGTTCGGTTCAATACTACGTGGATCAAAATATATGAATGGTTTTGGTTTTGAATCGGTCATGCAAATGGCACTGTCGGCAGTAAATCCCTCCAATGTGTCTCAAAAAGAATTCTTAGATATTGTAGATAAAGCCGATGGTATTTATAATCCAAGGAAAAAGAAAAAGAAATAACCCTATTAGTTGAAAGTAAAAAGCTATTTGTATTTCAACTTTTTACTTTCAACTCTTGACTCTTGACTCTTGACGATCAATCTACAACCTCTTCTTAGTGGTTACTGTTCTTTTTGCGGCAGCAGCCTTAGTTGGTTTCATTGTTTTTACCGCCGCAGCTTTCTTTGCAAATGCATTCGGAACTTGTTGTTCAATCATTGCTTTCACTTCTTCCAAAGAGATTGTTGCAGCTTCTTCAGGTGTGTATTTCCCACCACCAGGTTTGCCAGTAAGTTTCAACATCAGTTTGCCAAAACGAATGAAAGCACCCCAACGACCATTTTCGATGGTAATCTTCTCCACAGGCCATTGTTGTATGAATCTATTCGCTTCTTTCTCAAGCTTCTTTCCTATCAGTTCATTAATATCCTTTTGAGTTAATGAATCATAATTGTATCCCTTTGGTATGTTGATATATAAATCAGTCCATTTAATAAATGGTCCAAAACGGCCTTTTCCTTTAGTGACTGGTTTATCCTCATAAGTGCCAATTGGGGCATCTGCTTGGTTCTTACCCGCAATTAGTTCAATGGCACGCTCAATGGTTAATTCCATTGGGTCATCGGTTTTTGCAAGAGAAACAAACTGGTCCTTATATTTTACATAGGGCCCAAACTTGCCAACGTTTACAATAAGTTCCTCCCCTTCATATTCACCAATACTCTTTGGCAATTGAAACAAATCCATAGCTTCTTGCATGGTGATTGTTTCTATACTTTGGCTTGACTTTAATTTAGCGAAACGAGGTTTTGCCTCATCTGATGAAGTTTCTCCTATTTGAACCATTGGGCCGTAGCGCCCCATTCTTGCTACAACCTTTTTACCTGTGGTGGGGTCTATTCCTAATTCCCTTTCACCTTTAGCACGCTCTGCAGTTTCAAGTGTAGTCTCTATATTTAGATGGAAGGGCTTGTAGAAACCATCAATCATGCTTGCCCACTTCGTTTTACCAAGTGCTATTTCATCAAACTCTTGTTCTATCTTGGCAGTAAAACTAAAGTCCATCACCTTATTAAAGTGTTGGTTCAAAAAGTCTGTTACCACCATGCCTAAGTCTGTCGGGAAGAGTTTAGATTTCTCTGCGCCTACATTCTCCATTATTATCTCCTGCTTAATCTCGTTTTGAGGACTTAATCTTAGTAATCCTGCTTGTCTTTTAATTCCATCCTTATCCTTCTTCTCTACATATTTCCTCTTTTCTATGGTTGTAATGGTAGGCGCATAAGTAGAAGGGCGACCAATTCCTAGTTCTTCCATCTTTTTCACTAAAGAAGCTTCCGTGTAACGTGCATTTGGACGGGTATATTTCTCAGCAGCGGTCATTTCCTTAAAGTCTAGCATTTGCTTTACCGTTAATGGAGGCAATATTCCATCTGTGTTCTCCTCATCTTCATCATCCTTCCCTTCCAGATATACTTTCAAGAAACCATCAAACTTCATCACTTCGCCATTAGCAAATAAGTTTTCTTGATTGGTACTGATGCTGATTTTTGCAGTAGTCTTTTCAAAAGCAGCA
The DNA here is from genome assembly GCA_947381435.1 of Chitinophagaceae bacterium. Classification (GTDB taxonomy): domain Bacteria; phylum Bacteroidota; class Bacteroidia; order Chitinophagales; family Chitinophagaceae; genus Parasediminibacterium. The sequence goes on along the minus strand of CANCVE010000083.1, from coordinate 7,933 downwards.
TCGCTCATTTGGCTAGCTATAGTTCGCTTCCAAATTAACTCATACAAACGCTTGCTATCAAAATCATCAACCGTATGATTATTCATGTAAGTGGGCCTGATGGCTTCGTGCGCCTCTTGAGCACTTTCGTTTTTATTTTTAAAACGGCGGGGCTGGTTGTATTTATTGCCATAAGCCGTGTCAATTTCTTTACTAATATCTGCCAATGCTGTTTCGCTCAAATTAAAACTGTCCGTACGCATGTAAGTAATCTTACCACTTTCGTATAGTTTCTGAGCTATCAGCATTGTTTTACTTACACTATAGCCAAGTTTCCTAGATGCTTCTTGTTGTAAGGTAGAAGTGGTAAAAGGGGGCGCGGGGCTACGTTTTGTGGGTCTTACATCAATTCCTTCAACCGTATATTTTGCATTGAAACAACTATTCAGAAATAGCCTTGCTTCTTGTTGGGTATTTACTTTGCTTGGTCCATCAGCTTTAAAAGTAACTAACTTTCCGTTAATGTCTTTTGCTATAAAGAAGGCTTCTATTTTATATGAACTAACAGAATTAAAATGGTTTATCTCTCTTTCCCTGTCTACAATCAATCTTACGGCAACACTTTGTACACGACCCGCACTTAAACTTGGTTGTACTTTTCTCCACAATACCGGGCTCAATTCAAATCCCACTAGTCTGTCCAATACACGGCGTGCTTGCTGTGCATTAACCAAATTCATATTAATGGTTCGTGGATTATCTACTGCTTTCTTGATGGCTGGTGCAGTAATTTCATGGAATACGATTCTTTTGGTAGTGGCTGGATTCAATCCTAAAACTTCTGCCAAATGCCAACTAATACTTTCTCCTTCACGGTCCTCATCCGATGCTAGCCAAACCTCTTTCGATCTTTTAGCCATTGATTTTAGTTCATTAACCACCTTAATCTTATCATCAGGAACAATGTAACGAGGTAGGTAATTATTATTAAGGTCAATACCCATTGCGTCCTTTTCCAAGTCGCGGATATGCCCATAGCAGCTTCGCACCTCAAAATCGCTACCCAATATCTTCTCGATGGTCTTTGCTTTAGCAGGGCTCTCAACAATTAATAAATTCTTACTCATATCTTTTTCAGTTAACAGTAAACAGTAAGCAGTTATTAGAGAACAGTAAGGTGTGAATTAGTTATAATCACTGTTTACTGTTAACTGCTCACTGTTAACTGATTCGGCTGCAATATTAGGTTAATCAATCAAACAAAATAATGTTAAGAAATTGTGAGTGTTTTAATGTGAATTAATTTGGCATACAGTTGGAAATAATAATGGTGTACTAAAAACAAAAAAAATGAAAAAGACAATTACATCAATAAGTATATTAGTTGCAGGGTTTTTTACTATTAATGCTACTGCACAACGTTGGGAGAGGGGGAACGAAAGGACTTATAATGACCATGCCAATAGGGTGGTTTATCGTGTCGATGAGAATAGAAGGAGCTATGACCGTGATGATAGAAGAGGTTACGATAGAGGAAATTATTGTCGTGATGAAAATAGAGGGTACTATCGTGGAGAGCCAAGAGTAGTGTATCATAGAGAATATTGTCAGCCGCAACGAGTAACCTACTTTTATTATCCATCAGCAAATGTTTACTACAACCCTATCAATCGCTTGTTTACTTATCCTTGCCACGGTGGTTGGGTAAATGCAACAGCTTTGCCTTATGGATTTAATGTAAATGAGTCTTATCAAGAAGTATATTGCAACGCAGGCGAAAATATTTGTATTTATAATAATGCACATAGAGATGCTTTTAGGCCTTATGTGAATGTGAGACATTGTGCTCCTGTTCAGTTTAGGTTGGAAATAAGACTTTAATTTAGATATAAGATATGAACTATTAGATAATAGTAGGTTTAAGAGATTTAATGGCTTCAAGAGATTGTTCTTTTGAAGCCATTTTTGTATAAAACCTTTAATAACTCATATCTCATATCTCATATCTCATAACTTATATTAGAACTCCTATACTTACATTTGCCAACTTAAAATTAATCATGGTAAAGACATACGACTACATAATTGTGCTTAAAAAGAAATCTTATGAGCTGATAGACAATATTAGTAAGCTGATGTTGCTTCTCGCTTTGGCAGCTTTTATTTTCGATTCTTCCTTTACATTGTACTACCACAATACAAAACTTACTACTAGTTCGGCTTGGCTATTGGTATGCATCACAGTAACTATACTAGCTTGGTGGAGCTTTTGCAGTTGGCAAGATAGGAGGGGAATAATTCCTTATTATCGATTTGCATTGATGTTTGCCGCTTGGGGATGGTTGGTAGTGCCATCAGGTTTATGGATTGCATTAATATACATTGCTGCGTGCTTTATAGAAAAACCTGTAAAGGTTGCCCCTGAAGTTGCTTTTGATGATGAAGAGATAGTTTTTAATAGTTTTCCCAAACAACGCTATCTATGGGATGCGGTAAATAATGTTGTATTGAAAGATGGTTTATTAACCATAGATTTAAAAAGCAACATAGTCATCCAAAAAGAAGTAAATGACCCTGTTTCACCTGATCTCGAAGCTGAATTTAATAGGTTTTGTCAGTCTTAACCTCAAAGTAAAAAGTCGTAATTCGTAAGTCAAAAGCGAAAGCCGTAAGTTTGTAAAACACATATTTCAGATAGTGCATCAAACTTCCGTTTCTCGATTCACGACTCTCGACTAAATAATAACTCATATCTCATAACTAAATAACATGCCTTACGTACTCTATTCTGATGGTGAAGGAAACATTTTTGAAGACACAACCTTGTATGCTGTAGGGCGTGCAGGTTGGGATGCCTATCCGGTAGAAGATGAGGATTGGATAGAACTGCCAGAAGGAGGTAATTTATATGAACTACCTGGAAGAAGGGGCATAGGCATTGATGTAGAAACTGGCGATATGCGCCTTTGCGAAAAAGGTTGGGCTGTTGCTGCCTTTATTCCGCCGGCACATACTGGTTTATTTATGGCTGCCTACGAAACCTTGCCCGAAGCGCCAACACTTCCGTTATTTTGCTACACGGCTGCTGGTTGGGAAGATGATAAGTTTTATGTTACTGCTGTTAGGATAGAAGCAGATATCAGGCAAGAGGCGGTAGGATATGATGATAGTAAAATAGCAGCAGGTACCAATAACCTGTTGGCGGCTTATCCAGAAAATAGATTGGTGAAACATCTGATGGAAAACTGTTGCATGACCTATACTTGTCCTGCAGCACGCAACTTATCATTGGGAAGATGGGAATGCCCTGTGCCTACTTCGCCTGCTTGCAATGCAAATTGTATTGGTTGTATTTCTTTTCAGCCAGAAGAAGAAACTATTGTTGCTACGCAAGATAGACTCACCTTTAAGCCCACTCCAGAAGAGATTGTGGAGTTTACAGTGCCTCACCTGATGAATGCGCCTTTTCCTATTATTAGCTTCGGACAAGGTTGCGAAGGCGAACCTTTATTAATGTGGGAGACCATTAGGGATTCTATCATTGAAATTAGAAAGCACACGCCAAATGGTAGTATCAATATAAATACCAATGGATCTAAGCCAGATGCGGTAAGGGCATTGTGCGAGGCTGGATTAAATAGTATTCGTGTTAGTACAAACTCCGCTCGTAAACATATCTATACCCCTTATTATCGCCCGAATAACTATCAGTTTGAAGATATAGTTGAGAGCCTTAAAGTGGTAAGAAGCTTTGGTGGTTGGGCCAGTATTAACTATTTTGTTTTTCCTGGTATGACGGATAGTATTGAAGAGTATGAGGCATTGAGGTGGTTGATAAAGGAAACCGATTTGAGCATGATTCAATGGCGCAACTTTAATATTGATCCAGATTGGTACCTAGGACAGATTGGTGCAATTGAAACTGGCGAACTAATGGGTGTAAAACAAATGCAAGACCTGATAAAAGAAGAGTTCCCTAATGTAAAATATGGTTATTTCAATCCACCATTAGAACGTATTAAAGGAAACTACGAAGCGGACTTCGCTCATTAGAGTTGATGAAGTTTGAATATAAAAAAAGGCAGCCCCTCGAATGGAAGGCTGCCTTTTTGTTGTTAGTAAGATTTGTGAGCTTCTTCGAAGATGTTTTTATGTGCTATAATTTGATTGATAATTGTAGTTGACCTCCGAAACCAAGTTCAACTATTTTTTGCAAGGTAGAGATGCGTACGTCTTTAATGTTGTTCTCCACTCTAGAGATGTATGCCTTATTTGTGCCGCACTTTTCTGCCAGTTGTTCTTGGGTAAGACCTTTCTCAATTCTTGCTTCTTGAATTAATGCACCGAGTTTAAATGCCTCAAATCCTTTTTCTAGTTTATCTCTTTTGGGAGACCCAATTTTACCATAATGCTCATCTTTAAACTCAGTAAGCGTTTTAATATTCTTATTTTCTTTCATAATATTCTTTCTTAATTTTTAAAGCTCTTCCTACCCTTGTCTGCGTTCCCCACTCTCCGCTGTTGGTGTTCTTTTCTATCTCGAGCCTTCTACTCGCTACAATCTTCGCTCTGGCGCATGGACTCCGTCCTGTGCCAAACCGATATTTAATCTTTCTAAATAGAAAATTATACATAAGTAAATCGCAGGCACAGGTCAGAGACGCTGCGCCAGTTGCCGATTTTCGAACAGAACTGCGCTAGATGATGAGCCACTTGCCGACTTTCGAACAGACCTGTGCTAGATGGAACACTGTCTGTTCGACAACCTGATTTGACGTGCGGCAGCGGGGGGCATCACGACTAGCTGACGCAAGTTGATGGAATTGTAAAATCTTATTCTATCAAGTTTAATTAATTACCGTATCTAGCGGCGTAAGTAAAGTAGTTCCCTACAAACCTTTTTGAATTAGGCAGAAAATAATCTCCTGATGTATAAACCTGCCCTTCTTTATCAATAACTATTTGAATTATTGCACCACCAATAGTTCCTGCTTGACTAAATGGTGCCGAATTTATTCCACCAAGTTCCCCCCAATTACTCCCGTTCCATTTAGCTATATAATAGTTTCCACTTGCATTTACAAACCATCCGCCTATGTATAAATTATTGGAAACATCTGTAGCAATTACAGTAATGCCGCCCTGAGAGTCTTTTTGATGTGGATTGAAATTAGATTTATTGCGTCCCCCTACTTCGCCCCAATTACCATTCCATTTGGCTACATAATAGCTACCATTTGCATTTGTGAAACTTCCTCCTACAAATACATTATTATTTTTATCAATAGCAATAGTTTGTATTGAACCATTAAAAATAGAATCACTATTTGCTCCTAATTCTATCCAACTACTCCCATTCCATTTTGCAACATAAGTATTACCAAATTTATTTACAAAGTCTCCTCCTATATAGATATTCCCAGAAGCATCTTGCGCAATTGCATTAATTGCTCCATTAAACATTGAGTTATCAGCGCCACCAAGTTCTACCCAATTGCCCGAACTGTTATATTGCGATTGCCATACGGCAACATAATATGAACCATAACTATTTCGAGAATAACTTAATAAGTATATATATCCATTTTTGCCAGCCAAAAGAGTTGTTGGATAGTATGTACTATTGTAAGCGCCTAACCATCCCCAAGTATTTCCATCCCATTTGAGGACAACATAATCACTATTCGAGAAATTTTGATACTCGTTCAAATGGCCAGCAAAATACAGATTGCTATTCGCATCAGAAACAAAGGATAAAGGCCAGCATGTGTTTAAACCTATTCGGTTACTTATAATACTATAAGGAGAAGTCCATCCATCTTGAAAGTCACTCCATTTTCGAATATAGTCATTTGAAGAAATGGTATAAAAATTACTTTTCGGGTCTAAACATATTGCCATCGGAGAGATTTTGCTAAAATCATATAATCCTGCACCAAACTTATAGCTTCCATCCATACTATCACGGTGAAAGACGGTATCACCCAAAACTTTCCATTTGAAATTAGTGCTATTATTATTATCTGTAGTGCTGATGCCTCCACTTTTGGTACACGCAACAAATAGACAAACAGTAATAATGAACACTCCTACTCTCAATATTTTTTTCATACTTTGAATTTATTTAAATGAATTTGTTATTTGCCAAACGACAACACTTTGTGTACCGCCAAGCGTAGAAGTATAATTATTGCTGTATTCATTATTAGCCATTAAATATGATGAAGAACCATTAATATTTTTGTACTTTAGCCAAGTAATGGGGATATTCAAATTTTGATAATTTCCTCTTCCTATCCCATCTACTATATAGGTTTTCAAAATGCCGTTAACAATCACATTTGTAGTATCAAATGCAAATATTTTTCTTACAGTACTTTTGATATAGGTACTATCATAAACACTTGTTGAATAATAGAATTTAAATAAGTCGTTTGTATTATTGGTATATCGTAACCCATATTTATATCCCGATGGTGAGACTAATTGAACCGAGTCATTATCCAAAAAAACTATCTTGTTATAGTTCAAATGGCTAGAGTCTGAATTGATATAGTCAATCGTTTTATTATCTACAACATATTTATTTAGTGTTTGCGTATCGGTTATCTCTCCAGAACTTGTAAACATTTTTACAGGTATTACCACATTTTTATACTTTACCAGCGTAATAGGATAAGTACCATTGCTCGTTTGATTAGTTGTGTCTTTTGTACAGGAAAACAATAAGATAACCAGAAGGATTGAGTAAAAAGTTTTCATTGCAGTGTTTAATTTAGTATTTATCATAAAGAATAGAACTTAACGGTACTTAATTTTTCCCATTTGTTGGTATTCCACCTCTCCGTTGTTTGGTCTTCTTGACCAACAACAATGAAAACGACGTTTAATCTTCAAATATAGGGCTACTTCTTTTATAGTTGTATATAAAGAAAACATCTTTTTAATATTATTTCTCCCTCTTTTCAGTCCCCAAATTCTCATTTACCCAAATACTCCTATATCATATCTCTTTCAATATGGTGCCTGCATTTAAGTGCAACACCTTTATTGCTTGCGATATGGTGCCTGAACTTAAGTGCAGGCACTATATCGCTCGGCAGATGGCACCTGCATTTAAATTCAACACGTTTATCGCTTTCAATATGGTGCCTGAACTTAAATGCAGGCACCATATTGAAAGCGATATGTCACCTGAATTTAAGTTCAGGTACTATATCGATGTCCATAAACGCGACGACAATAGTGTTTTGTCCTTTTTAGATTATATCATACTGGTTTATAAAACTATTGTATCATTTATTTCTTCAAATATTTTTAAATTAATATTTTTGAAAATCAATAAAATAAATATAATATTTAAATAAATTTTGAATTATAGAATTAAAGGTATATTTGTGGCATTCTAAAAAATAATTATCGTTTCTTATTAGGTTATTACTCCACTATAACAAAAGTGTAGCCGCAACAGGGGATATCGCGATGGTTGGTTAAATGTTAGTATTAATCATTTTTTCATCACATTTTAAATATTCTTGTTATGGGTACTTCAATCAAACGTCCAAAATCTAACATCGGTCGCCTAAAGGCATTAAACAAAGGAAAAGCAAAGATGGATAGCGTGCCTGCTGCCGATAATGTACTAACGGTAGCTACATCCACGCGTCTCACAACCGCCGCTACCGACTATAATGCTGGCGTAAATGCCATTGCTGCTGCGGCACTTGTTTATCACAACAAGGTGGATCTTGCCAGACCGCATCGTTTGCTGCTGAAAGACAATATAGATTCTTATTTTACCACTATGAGTAGTGAAATAAAGTTAAAGCACATACCAGCTGCAGCTCGTGCCATTTATGGGCTGCCTATCTCCAAAGATAACTTACCCGATATAAATACAGATGATAAACTAATGGCAATGGGTGCATTAGTGCTTAGTGGCGACATTGTACGT
>CANCVE010000082.1 GCA_947381435.1 Chitinophagaceae bacterium | reverse complement strand
AAGAAAAAACAGGAATAAAACAAAGGGTGAAAACAAAAAGCAGGAGTAGCAAACAAAGCTGTATTCTTGCATGAGTAATAGCCCAAATTACAGTAAACTAATAGTAATATTAACACCAAAAACTGTCAAGTAATTTCAGGAGGGGTCATGTCGTAGAGCATTTTCTTCATGTCGTAGAGCATCTTTTGCTTATCGTAAAGCATTTTCTTCATGTCGTAAAGCATCTTTTGCATATTGTAAAGCATTTTCTTCATGTCGTAAAGCATCTTTTGCATATCGTAGAGCATTTTCTTCATGTCGTAGAGCATCTTTTGCATGTCGTAATCAATCTAGAGCTTTTTTAAAGAGAGTATAAAGTAGTTTGTGTAAACTGGTAGTAATTAATTTTAGGGTTTCATCGCTGAGTGGAGCGGCAACTAGCGCAAGTCTTCCGTAGGATGACTTGTGTGTATCAGTCGAACCAGTTTGTAACTGGAAATCGCTTAGGTAAAGCATCAAATAACTAAAACCCAAAAAGAATAAGACAGGCCAAAAGCAATCTGCCCTGTGGGTTGTAAAATCCTGACAGGTCTTTGAGACCTGTCATGCTTGCGTATTGGGGTGCTTTTTGATAGTTACTGCGGTATGGTGAACAACTCTTTGAGGGTTGTTGACCATGTGTAAACTTCGGGTGTACTAGCGGGATAGAGGCGTTCCGCCTAAGACGCATTTATATGCGTCTCTACGGGGAGGCTTGAAATATTTATTTTTGGATAATGTTTTTAAATGAAGTAGTACCCTATACCTTTGTGTCTCGAAGCACTTGGATGGGTATTGGATTCGCCCATATAAGTAACTCACCGCATATACTACCAAGCCACCAAAACATCAGTTTTTTAAAGGACCCATCGCATTGACCTCAAGCTAAGTTTCTCAGCGTTTTAGCAGAACACAATTATTTAGATAGTAGATATGAGATAGTAGATATTATTATCTAGCATTTCATCTTTAATATCTACTATCTCATAACTACTATCTAACCACTCAGCTTTCATCATTATTAAATTGGCTTACAATGACAAATAGACAAGCGGCACAGGAGACAAGGAATGTTACGACATGCGAATTTTTGCTAGTGCCTGCAAATGCGGCTATATATGCTGGCAATGTTGCATTTAGTACAATTGCTACTAAAATGCAAACAGATAGTGATGCGGCGGTGGTGGCGGGGGATAATGCTGCGGCGGATAATAGTGGGTATAGCATGGATAAGGAAATTGCGAAGGATGGGGCTTGCCAAGTGGCTGCACAGTTGTGCGCTAGTAGTAAGGTGAAAATGGATTTGATGGGTAATAATGCCGTTTCTAAATCGCTTAACGGGACTGTAACTTATTATTTATCGGCTAAGGATGCCATTTGTAGTAATAGGTTGATGATTGTGTATAATGTAATGCTTACTAATTTGCTAGAAATTACTCCCGATTATTTAACATCGGCGCAACTAGTTTCTTTTCTTGCCAAAATAAATAAGTACACCACTACAAAAGGATCGAGCTCTTTGATAAACAATAATAGTCCGGTGTTGACAAAAGCGTATGCTACTGCCATGAATTTGACTAGTAGTGATGTGGCTACCATTAAAGAACTAGCTAAGTTTTACAAAGCAACACACCCCCTTTTTTATGATGGCATTATGAAGGCTTGTAAAATGCCGGCAGTTACTGTGCGTCATACGCCGGTAATAGTTACCTTTACTGATGCTAGTACCACAGGAGTATTGGCTGGCGTGAATGGTACATTGACAAAATCTACCGAAACGCAATTAAGTAATATAGGAGGTGTAATGACTTATAAAGCAGTTTTGGCTGGTAAAACATTAGGTACATTTGCTAAATATGGTTTTATTACAGATGTAAGGGAACTAAATATATTGAGAGGCAAAACGAATAACTTTTTTGTAGCATTGGTGCCAGGCATAATGACTGCCGAACAAGTAACTGCGATAAATGATAGAGTGGCACAAGCTATTGCGGACGATAAGGCTGCAATAGTGGCAAAGAAGAAGGCTAGAACAGCAGCCATTGAAGCAACAGCCGCTGCTAAACTAATAGTAGAACCTGTAGTGGAAGCAGTAACAGTGGTTAGTGGTTAGTGATTAGTGGTTAGTTGTTAGATATTAGTCTAGAGTAGAGCTTTTTTGAGTAGAATAACAAAAGAGCCAGTTAGGAAGATAATACTTCTCAACTGCCTCTTTTATTTTGCATAGGAGTTTCAATTTACAACTTACAACTCATAACTAACCACTAATATCTAATAACTAATCACTAACAACTAATAACTAGTTATTCTTACTTTCTTTCCAACTCTTGCAACGGAAGCGCCAGTCTTCCTTAAACTTTTCTCTTTCCTCGTCGCTCATGTTTTGCCACTTTTCTTTCATGGCTTCTCCACGACCTTTCCAGCTACATCCGCCTCCACATTTGCCACCCCTTCCAATGCCTCCAAATAGTAGTTTACCCAATACAAAGATGCCCAATGCCTGGCAGTAGGTTATTGCCTTTACGCCCAATACTGCCACCAGAATGTTATTCCAGAGTGTCATAACTACAAACCCAACAGCTACAATTGCCAAGGCGGCACAAAGTACCATACCTATTACTTTCTTTATCCAAAACTGTTTCATAATAATTCTTTTTATACCACCGATTAAATGGTTTTAATGATAAAAATGATTGATTAACTTGATTCTAGCGGAACTTTATCGTTCCTTTTTTAAGAATCTTAATAATTTAATAATTCGTCTCGGAGTACCTGCAGTCGCTCTCTTAAATGCAGAACTGCATATCGCTTTCGAGATAAAAGTGTATTTACCGTTTGCCCCGTTTGTTCGGCAATATCTTTAAAAGCCACTCCCTCTAATTCATTCAATACAAACACTTGTTTTTGTTCTGCCGGCAGTTCATCAAGTGCTGCATAGAGCGTTTCCCAGAAGATAGAACGGAGATAAGCAGATTCGGGTGTATTATCTAGATCGGTTAGCAAATCCGTCCAGCCAAGCATATCTTCTTCACTTTTAGACGTGTACAAGTCATCTAATAATTCAGGTTTATGCTTGCGTTTCACATCTACAATCCTATTTCGCGCTACCCGGAATAGCCACGCTGTAAGTTGTTCGATGGGCTGTGTATTACCCGCTAACTGATAAAATACATCCTGCAGGATATCTTCTGCATCAGCCTCATTAGACACCCGTTTTCTGATGAAGCCCAGTAAACGCTTGCTATAATCGCCAATTATATTTGTGATATTGCGTTTCTGTTCCTCTGCCATTAAAGCCTTAAATGTTATTGCCGCTTCCATACAAATAGAGAAGACGGATGATGAATGAATATATTTTATCAGCTGCTGATTATTGCAAAGATTAGTGATTATAGGGAGTTATAGAGCTGATGGAGAAGTGAAGGCTTCAACACATAGGATTCATAGAGACATAGATCGCATAGGTTTTACTTGTAAGTGGTTTTAGAAAAGGACACATAGGGAATGCTATTTCATAGCATTGACCAATAGCTTTTAAAAAGCAAGGTCATATAAGTTTGGATATTTAACTATTGAACATGTATTTTAGCATCTCTGGCGATAAAGTTTTGCCTGATTATTTATCAATTAATAAATATAATATGAAACCTACTATCACAATAGAGTATTGCCCCAAATGTAATTGGCTATTGAGAGCCGCTTATATGGCACAAGAAATATTAACCACCTTTGAGGAAGATGTTCATGGGGTATTGTTGCAGCCTAGTGAATACAGTGGACGCTACTCGATATTTATAGATGGAGAGAAAGTGTTTGACAGAAAAGAGGCAGGAGGCTTTATAGAAATTAAAGCATTGAAACAACTAATAAGAGATAAAGTAAACCCTAGTAAAAGCCTTGGGCATTCGGATAAAAAAGTTGAATAGAAAAGTGAAGCCTCATAGAAGCATCAGTAGGAGAGGACCCTGAAAGAAAGATGGTTGTGTGATGAGTAAAAGTTTTATGCTAAATGAATTTTGTAGCAGTGTAAACACTTTACTTTGCGCTATCATTAAAATAAAAATAAAATTATGTCGGAAGAACAACAACCCAATCAATTAAATATCGAGATTACAGAAGAAATGGCTGAAGGTACCTATGCAAACCTAGCAATCATTACCCACAGTAACTCTGAGTTTATCATAGATTTTGTAAGTGTAATGCCCGGAACACCAAAGAGTAAAGTGAAGAGCAGAATTATTTTTACACCAATGCACGCTAAACGCTTTATGAAAGCCATAAAGGAAAATGTAGAACGTTTTGAAGCAGCAAACGGACCAATACAGGATATGGAACAAGTAGAAGTGCCTTTTAATTTCGGCGGACCTACAGCACAAGCGTAGTTAAATAGTTATGAGATATTAATTATGAAATCAATTTAGAGTTCTAAACAACATATAGTTTAGTAATGCGAAAAGATTCTGAAGTTTGCCCTTTTAGTGCTTTTTGCATAGTTAAATACTCATAATTCATATCTCATAACTCATAACTCATAACTCATAATTCATATCTCATAACTCATAATTCATATCTCATAACTCATAATTATAATCCTGTCCTATCCTGCGTTCGTTCTAAATGCACCTTTTCGGTACATCAGCATTTCGGCAATACCCATTAGTAACAAACTAACTACTGTAGATGCCATTACTTTTCCCAGAAGGTAAAGTACGTCGCCAAACTGTAGCCACTCTATTACTACAAGATATAAATGATGAATAAAGGTTAGTAAAGCAAGGTATAAAGCATACAGAGTAAAGCCCATACTCTTAATGCTTGGCTCGGTGTAGCTAATTTCATTACTCTCTTGTCTGATAATTATGTTCAATAAAAACGGACGTATGTAGGCTATCAACACACAGGGAGCAGCGTGTAATCCGAGTGAACCAGTAAAGTAATCGATGGTCAATCCAAACACAAATGCAATAGCCAAGAGTAAAACCCTATTGATGGTAAATGGTAACCAAAGAATAAATAATAAGTATAGATAAGGCACTACAAACTGGTGCAGGGGTGGTACCCTATTCAGTATAAATACCTGAATTAGTACAAACAAAATAAAGCGGAATATATTTTTTAGTACACTATTCATTTGTCTTTTGTTCTTTACTTTCTAATTCTTTCTGTTCGTCATAATGCACGTTTCTAACCAGATAAACATATTGAAGACTCGCAAAATTGGTTGATACTTTTACCTTGAGCGTATAAAAATTACTTGATGGATCTGCTGTTTTACCTGCAATAGTTCCAATCATAATATTCGAAGGAAAATTGGCTGAATAGTTACTGGTAACCACAGTATCGCCTATGTTTACTTTAACACCCTTTCCTATGTTTTTTAGGGTAACAAAGTAAGGGTTTTCGCCATTCCACTCAATGCTTCCTGCACTCTTATCCTTCTTCATCATGGCACTAACCTTACTACTTCTATTTAGCAAACTCATCACAATACAATAATTGTCGCTCACGTGCAATACTACACCTACAATGCCTTGCGGACCAATTACACTCATGCCCACTCTAACGCCTTGTAATGCACCTCTTTCTAACGTAAGGAAGTTGTTTTGTAGCGTAATGGTATTGCCCACCACATTTGCTGGTAAGTAATTGTATTTCCTATACCTGCCAGAGGTGTCGGTTAGTGTGGTGTCAACTATAGACTTGTGCGTAGAATCGGGGGTAATAAGATTGGAAGGAATCTGGTAACGGAGCTTGCTATTTTCCTCTGCTAACTGTTTGTTTATTTCCTTCAAACTAAAGTAGTAAGTAAAATCGCTATAGCCTTTATTAACAGTTCCAATGGCTTCATTATCATAAAACGAAAAGAATGCTTCGTGGGTTTTACTACTTCTACTAAGCATCATGATACATGTTATCTGCAATGCAATAAAGCAGATAAATGTAAAATATGTGCGTATAAAAAGTATAATATTCTTCATCTAATCTGAAAAAAAGAAAAGTCTAAATCTTAAGGAGTAAATTTAAGCTTTAGACTTATAAATCATTTAATTAAATAATTATTTCATGATAAAAGGGTAACGCTGATAGTTTTTCAGTCCCAAACCAGTACCTCTAACCACACTCTTCAACGGATCGTCGGCTATATGAACTGGTAGTTTAATCTTAGCTGCCAAACGCTTATCCAAACCTCTAAGCAACGCACCACCACCTGTAAGGTACAATCCGCGCTTATAAATATCAGAAGCCAATTCTGGCGGAGTAGCTTCCAAGGCTTTAAGGATTGCTTCTTCTATTTTAAAAATACTCTTATCCAATGCTTCGGCTATTTCTTGGTAACTAACCATTATCTGTTTAGGAATACCCGTAACCAAATCTCGTCCGTTTACAGGCAAATCATCTGGAGGGCTATCTAAATCTTTCATGGCAGCACCTACTTGAATCTTAATTTGTTCAGCAGTACGTTCACCAATCAACAAACTATGGTATCTACGTAACGATTCCATGATATCGGCAGTAAATTCATCACCAGCAATACGGATACTTTGATCACACACTATACCTGCTAACGCAATAACGGTAATACCAGTAGTACCACCTCCAATGTCGATAATCATATTACCAACAGGCTCTTCTACATCAATACCAATACCCAAAGCTGCGGCCATCGGCTCATGAATCATATACACTTCCTTAGCTCCTGCTTGTTCAGCACTATCTCTTACCGCACGTTTTTCCACTTCGGTAATAGAGGAAGGAATACATATTAGCATTCTCCAACTTGGCGGAAACAATGGTTTCTTAGGGTAAACTAGCTTTATCAGTTCACGAATCATCAATTCGGCAGCATTAAAGTCTGCAATTACTCCATCTTTTAGTGGACGAACAGTTCTAATGCTTTCGTGTGTTTTTTCGTGCATCAGCAATGCACGTTTGCCTACTGCTAGTACTTCCTTGGGGTTATTACGATTTAAGGCAATGATTGAAGGTTCATTTACTACTATCTCGTCGTTGTGTATTATTAGTGTATTAGCGGTGCCAAGGTCAATCGCTATTTCCTGAGTAAAAAAATTAAATAATGCCATTATAAATCAGATAACTTTAAATCCTGCAAAAATTGTGGGCTGCAAAAGTGGAAGAAAAAATGGAATATCCACCCACTAATTTTTTAATTGGTACAAATAAACGCAAATTATAACAAATAACAAGAATCTTATGGTCGCCGAAACCATTTTAAAGGCTTTTCAACCTTATTTTAGTGTAAACAAATAAGATGTTTTTGTTAATCACCAAATAATGTCCTTTGATAGGACACATAAATATTGAGTAAATATCCTTTTGCTTTCCTATTATTGCACGAAATCTACCCACAACGAATTAAATATTTTTTAATACAATGAAAAAAATAATCATCACCATCGACGGGTACTCTTCTTGCGGTAAAAGTACCCTTGCTAAACAGGTTGCTAAGGAATTAAATTATGTTTTTGTGGACAGTGGCGCCATGTACAGGGCAATTGCTTATTATTTTATAAAAAATAATTTGAATTGGGAAAATCCTGCCGATGTTGCAAGTGCGCTTAGCAACATCAGTTTAGAGTTTGAATATAACCACGAAAAAGGAACTAGCGACATTTTGATGAATGGCGAAAATGTAGAAAGCCACATTCGTGAAATGTATGTAAATGATAAGGTAAGTGAAGTTGCTGCCATAAAGGAAATTAGAGAATTTACAGTTGCCGAACAGCAAAAGGGCACTATTAACAAGGGTATTGTGATGGATGGTAGAGATATTGGAACCGTTGTTTTTCCCAATGCTGAATTGAAAATATTTTTGACCGCAGATCCTGAAGAAAGGGTTGAACGCCGTTATAATCAGCTTTTGAGCTTTGGAAAAGAAGCGGTGAGGGATGAAATTAGAAAAAACCTAGAAAAGAGGGATTATATTGATACGCACAGAGAGGTTAGTCCGTTGAGGAAAGCCGATGATGCAGTTATCTTGGATAATACAGACCTTACCACACAAGAACAACTTGAAATTGTTTTAGGGTGGGCAAACGAGAAGATTAACAGCTAGTTACTGATGTTACGAAGTTTTTATCCCCGAATTAATATTACCCGCACTACGACTTTATGGAGAAGTAAAGGTTTCAACACATAGGGTTCATAGGAAAATAGATCACATAGTTTTTTGGAAAAAGTTATTTAGCAGGAACGTAAGGAACATAGCTTGGCTTGTTAAAGAAAAAAGGACGTATAAAAAAGTTTCACTTTTTTGTACTCGAGTCTATGTGACCTTAACGTACAACGTTTCTTTACTTATTTTTATTTTTCTATGAGTCTATTGTCCCTATGTGTTAGATAAAAAAACGTTGATAGTGTATTAATAAAAAGGTGTAAGGTCAACTATAGTAATGGAATTTATAATTGCAATAACGCAATTATTTGCTTTAGATAGTACTCATCGGTGGCATCAAAAGTGTTCAGGTGGGTACTATCTACATCCAAAACTCCTATTACCTTTCCATTTGAGAAGAGTGGTAGCACAATCTCGCTTTTGGAAAGGCTGCTGCAAGCAATATGACCAGGAAATTGTTCTACATCAGGAACGATGATAACTGCTTCCTTTTCCCAACTTGCACCGCAAACACCCCTTCCTTTTTTAATGCGGGTACAGGCTATTGGTCCTTGAAACGGAGCAAGCACTAGTTCCTCATTTTTAACTAAGTAAAAACCTACCCACAACCAATTGAACTGTTGCTTTAGGGCAGCCGATATGTTGGCAAGGTTGGCTGTAAGATCGTCTTCGCCAGTTAGCAAAGCTTCTATCTGAGGTAAAAGTGCCTTGTATTGTTCTTCTTTTGTTCCTTCAATCAGTAATAAATCTTCTGCCATAATATGTTGTTTCGTAACTTTTTGAGGTTTAAGAAATATATCATTCAACTAATAAAAACTATAAATTATCAATCTACGGATTTAATATTGTTAAATAAATAATTATATTTCAATACTTTAGTTTAATAATTTTAATTAAAACTCCTGTTTTATTTTCACCCGTATTCTTCTTGCTACCGTCTTGATGCACCTTGCGTCTTCGAAGACGCAAGGTAAAACTTCGAAAATAAGGTCTAAATCTTACAATATCCAACCATTGTATGCACATATCTGCTCCTGGGCTACGAATAATATGACTGTATCCTATTGGATTATACCATTATTATCGCACATCTTACTTTATACTTCGAAAACCAGCCACTGATATTCGAAGATTTACTTCGCGTCTTCGAAGACGCAAGACGCGTCAACCTGCTTTTGAAACAAATCTGACTGACAATTAGTTTGGTTTAACAGCTTTCAAAGTTGATATACACGAGGCTTGTTTTGAAGCTCATGGCTCAGCATTAGAGTTTATTCCTACCAGTTGGTGTAAGAATCATGTGCCAGTAATGAGGGACAATACAAAAAGTACATACCGAAGCAAAACCATATATTCGCTAATGAAATGATGCAGGGAAAGGTTTTGAGGGGGGATGAATTTTAGTTTATAAAATAATTATTTGACAAATAAAGAGTTAGCGGCAACCCATTATGACACAAAAGATAATTTCAGAATGCGACAATATTTTAAATGAACTTTGTAAGTTCTCTGACACAACATTATTTCTAGGAGACCCCATAAGTGATAATAGACTTCTCGAATTTGAAAGTAAAATAGGTTTTGAACTTCCTGTAGATTTTAAATACATCTTGTCAATCCATAATTCCTTTTCTTTATCAGGAACTGAAGTTTTTGGCGTTGACAAAAGATTTGGAGGCTCTTCGCTAGAAAACGTGTATGACTTAGAACATTTAGAAGTGGACAACCCACTGCTTAAGGAATTTTTACCTTTTTCACCAGACGGTTTTGGAAACCATTATTGTTTAGACTTATCAAGATTAGATAATTATTTATGCCCTGTTGTATTTTGGCAGCACGACTACATCTATGTTGATAAAGATGATGTTGAAACTTGTAGCACTAGCTTTATTGAATGGGTTAAGGAAGTAATGATTAATTAATTGGGCTTTTTAGAGGACAGTAATTATGATGGCTCTAAAAAGTAATTCACTCTTAAATGCCGAAACGACAAGTTGTTCAAATGCTGTTCGTGGATGTTAAAGCAAAGCAGCTTATTTAAACCATACCCTTATCCTTTACGCACGCCATCCAGATAAGTTTTAAACGTTCCCGCCAATATTTCACCTAGTACATTTACAAACAGGGGCTTCTTTACTTATGTTTGTGTTCTATTTATAACGACAATGATTAAATACGGCTTATCAGCGTTTCTATCGGTTATGTTCATCGTTGTAAATGCGCAACAGAAAAGTCTAGACCTATTTATTAGTTCTGGCATTGCAAAGAGTCCGCTTTTGAAGGATTTGAAGAACCAAAAAAGAAATAGTGCCATTGATAGCCTACGGATAGATGCAAGCTACAAACCACAGGTTACTGCTTCGAGCGTTAACTCTTATGCGCCTACCTATAAAGATTGGGGCTACGAAACAGCGATAACAAATGGCGGAAGCTTTAGCCAATTAATAAGTGTGACGAAAAGATTGGTGGGCAAAGAGAACCTGCATACACAATACGAAGCAATCGATTTGCAGAACCAAACATTGGAAGTAACAGGTAAGATTTCTGAACAAGATATTAGAAAATCAATTACTTCTCAATACATCACTGCTTATGGAGATCAACAACAATATCTTTTTAATCAGGAGATGCTGAAACTATTATCTAAAGAAGAAAGCATATTAAAAACCCTAACAGAAAAGAACGTTTATCGGCAGACGGACTACCTAAGTTTCTTGGTAACGCTAAAGCAACAAGAGCTTTCCATCTCTCAAATAAAGATTCAGTTGCAGAATGATATTGCTACACTAAACTACCTGAGTGGCATCAACGATACTTCTTTTATTACCCTAGAAAATCCTTCTTTAGAACCAACTATTCAACCTGAAATAGATAATACCATCTTTACAAAACAGTTTATGTTAGATAGTTTAAAGCTGAAGAATAGTGACGCCACCATTGATTTTAGTTACAAACCCAAAGTTGATTTATATGCAGATGCCGGCCATATTAGCACGTTTCAACTGGATCCTTACAAAAACTTTGGAACAAGCTTTGGGGTAACCATTGCAATGCCGATATATGATGGCAAGCAAAAGAAAATGCAGCACGACAAGAATGCGATTGCGCAGCAGACCATTGGCGAATATCAGCAGTATTTCAGGAGTCAATACACCCAACAGATACAGCAATTGGTGCAACAATTACAGTTGACAGACCAGTTTATTGCGCAAGCAAAAGATCAGTTGAGGTATAGCGAGGCATTGATAGAAGCCAATAGGAAACTACTGCTAACTGGTGATGCACACATGGCAGATTTTATATTGGCGATAAGCAATTATCTGACTTCTAAGAACACTATTACACAAACAACAATTAATAGACTACAACTGATTAACCAGATTAATTATTGGAATACAAAGTGATTTTACCACAAAGTAAACAAAGGAATAAGCACAATGAACACAAAGAAAAATATGACACAATAAAAAGGGACTCAACCTAATAACAGCTTTGTGTCCCTAGTGTATCCCTAGTGTGCCTTGTGGTTAAGTAAAACATACAATATGAGAGTATCATTCATAACATTATTATTGGGAGTTGTTTTGTTTACCTCATGTAAATCGAAGGAAGAACCCAAAGAGGAAAAGAAAGACTCTACTGCTGAAGCGGGAGGAGGAACACCTGTTACCGTAACCGCTGCCACTGTTGGGTCGATGGACGAAACGGTGGAACTAAGTGCGGTTTCTACTTTTTTGGTGAAGACCTTTGTGAAGGCGAATGCCAATGGATACCTCACGGCCGTAAACACACAGATGGGTAAGTATGTGCAAAAAGGACAAGAGTTGTTTACGCTGAAAACAAAGGAATCGCAGAGTTTGGGGAACACCGTCAAAGACCTTGACCCATCCCTACATTTTGAAGGAACGATGCACATTAAAGCACCCGGCAGTGGTTATGTTACGCAGCTTACTTACCGTACAGGAGATTATGTGCAGGACAATGAGCAACTGGCAACCATTACCGATACAAAGAACTTTGTTTTCCTGCTAAATCTGCCTTATGAATTGAAGCCTTATTTGCCTTATAACAAGAATCTTAAACTGCATTTGCCCGATGGAACCACGCTTGATGGTACGCTAGAAGGAGAAATGCCTACTGTGGATGCGGTATCGCAAACACAGAGTTACATGATAAAAGTAAACACCGAGAAGGCAATACCGGAGAACCTATTGGCGAAAGTGTATTTTGTAAAGAGTGCTAAAAGCAGAGTTGTTTCGTTGCCAAAAGAGGCAGTATTGACAGATGAGATACAGAGCCAGTTTTGGATAATGAAGATGAAAGACAGCACCACAGCGATAAAACTGATGGTGACAAAAGGCATTGAAACAAAGGACAGGGTGGAGATTCTATCGCCTAAACTATCCCCTACTGATAAGGTATTACTTACAGGCAACTATGGATTGCCGGATACAGCCAAGGTAGTTGTTGAATAATTATTTTAAGTTTTAAATTTTAAGTTTTGAATTCAAAATGAGGCTTTTAATTTAAAATATAGAATATAAAAGAGTAATTAGTTTAAGTTTTGAATGTAAAGTTTCTAATTCAAAAGTGACTCTTAATTTAAAACTTAAAATACAAAATTTAAAATAATTGAGAAGTCATTTCGTAACACATAAGAATCCCATTGCGGTAATCATTGTATTGATTATTGTAGGAGGGTTGTTTGCCTATTCAAATATGCAAACGGCCTTGTTTCCTGAGATTACTTTCCCTAAAATAAAGATCATCGCCGAAGCAGGTCAGCAGCCTGTGAAGAAGATGATGATTTCTGTAACCCGTCAATTGGAGAATGCAGTAAAGCAAGTACCCGACCTTAAAAGCATCCGCAGTACTACTAGCCGTGGTAGCTGCGAAATATCTGCTTATATGGATTGGAAAGCGGATATTGACGTTAGTGAACAACGGATAGAATCGAAGATTGCAGAGATAAAGAATACCTTGCCGCCCGATGTAAATATTACGGTCGAAAGGATGAACCCCTCTATCCTGCCCGTAATCGGTTACTCTATAGAATGTAAAAATCGTTCGCCTATTGAAATGAAGATGTTGGCAATGTACACCATCAAACCCTATCTGTCGCAGGTGGAAGGGGTGTCGGAAGTGCGGGTTATTGGTGGAAAAGAAAAGGAATATTGGATTCAATTGGACATCCAAAAGATGAGTTCGCTTGGCATTCCGCCCGACACCATTAATGCCGCACTAGGCCAAACCAACTTTATTAAATCTAACGGCTATTTGGCAGACTATAGATTACTTTACCTGACTGTTACTGATGCGTCCGTGACATCGAAAGAGCAGTTGGAGAACATTGTAATTAGCAATAATGGCAAACGTATTGTGTTGCTAAAAGACCTTGCAAGTGTGCAGATTCAGGAGGCAAAAGAATATGTAAAAATTAATGCAAACGGGCATGATGGCATCTTGCTAGCAGTAATCAAACAGCCCAATGCAAACTTGGTGGACGTGTCGGATAAGATGAATGAGCAATTGGCAGGATTGAAGAACATCATTCCGAAAGATGTTTCTGTTTCGCCGTTTTATGTTCAGGCAGACTTTGTAAAGAATTCTATTAAAAGTGTTACGGATAGTTTGTGGATTGGGCTTGCATTGGCAATCTTGGTTGCCATTGTTTTCTTGCGTTCGCTGAAAGCTAGTTCGGTTATATTAATTACCATTCCTGTTACCTTATTACTCACCATCATTATAATTTATGCTATAGGTCAAACACTAAACATCATGACATTGGGGGCATTGGCCGCAGCCATTGGTTTGATAATAGACGATGCTATTGTGGTGGTGGAGCAAATTCATCGAACACATGAGGAGCATCCCGAAGAACCTACTTCTCGTTTACTGCATCGAGCCATCGAATATTTGTTTCCTGCAATGGTGGGTTCATCATTAAGTACCATCGTAATCTTCCTTCCTTTTTTGTTGATGACTGGGGTGGCAGGTGCTTATTTTAAAGTGATGACCAACACCATGATTATTACGTTGGTTTGTTCCTTTTTTGTTACTTGGTTGATATTGCCCGTCATTTATTTACTGTTTACCCGAAAAGCTAGTCAAGTTAGTCTATTGAAAAAGAACCAACAAATACACCACGTAAAGCACCAACCGTGGGTAGGTTTTTTTATTAAACATGCTTGGATAAGTATTATCATCATTGTGGCACTTGCGACTTCTATTTATTATGTTTTCCCAAAACTAGAGACAGGCTTCTTGCCCGAAATGGATGAGGGAAGTATTGTATTGGATTATAATTCTCCACCTGGCACTTCATTGGAAGAAACAGATAGGATGCTGCGCGAAGTGGAAAAGATGCTGGTGAAAGTACCAGAAGTGGAAGCCTATTCTAGAAGAACGGGCACACAGATGGGTTTCTTTATTACAGAACCTAACAGGGGCGATTACCTTATTCAGCTCAAAAAGAAAAGGGACAAAACAACTGAAGATGTGATTAGCGACATCCGCAAACAAATTGAATCCACACAACCAGGTTTGCGCGTAGATTTTGGTCAGGTGATAGGTGATATGCTTGGCGATTTGATGACATCGGTGCAACCTATTGAAGTAAAGATATTTGGTAATGAACCAACCAAACTTCATGAGCTATCCAAACAAGTGGCTGCCGTTATTACTGGCGTTGAGGGTACGGCAGATGTGTTTGATGGAATAGTTATCGCCGGACCTTCCATAAATATAGAGCCTAATTACAGTGCCTTGGCACAGTTTGGCATTAACCCTACTAGCTTTCAATATCAGTTACAGTGTGCCTTAGAAGGTAATTTGGCGGGTAGTGTATATGATAGAGGGCAGTTTACCAATATCAGGATGATTTATCCTAATAGTAAAAGTTTAAGTGTGCATGATGTAGAGAATACGCTCATCTTCATGCCTAGTGGGAAACTAAAACCCATAAAGACACTTGCTTCGGTACATTTAATTGCGGGTGATGCAGAAATAGAAAGACAGGACCTGCAATCGATGGGTGTGGTAACAGGCCGTTTGGAAGGGCGCGATTTGGGCAGTGTAATCAAGGATATTCAAAAACAAGTGAAGGCGAAGGTTTCTTTACCGCAAGGATATTCTATTGAATATGGAGGATCGTATGCCGAGCAACAACAATCCTTTAAAGAATTACTCATCATATTAATTGCTGCAAGCTTATTAGTTTTCGGTGTAATCCTATTCCTTTTCAAAGATTTTGCTATTTCGTTCATCATTCTATTAATAGCTGTATTAGGCATATCGGGTAGCTATATGGGATTATATTTTACACACACGCCGTTGAATGTAGGTAGTTATACCGGCCTAATAATGATTGTGGGCATTATTGGTGAGAATGCCATCTTCACCTATCTTCAATTCGAAGAGATATACCTTAAATCGCAGGATGTAAATAGTGCCATCATCTATTCCATTTCCACAAGGCTTCGTCCTAAATTAATGACCGCATTGGGAGCTATCATAGCCTTAATGCCAATTGCCTTAGGTATTGGTACGGGTGCACAATTGCATCAGCCATTAGCCATTGCGGTTATTTCAGGTTTCATCATTGCCTTGCCTTTGTTGTTGATAGTGCTGCCGAGTTTGATAAAATTGAGGTTTATGGTTGTTAAGAGGCAACTAGTTAACCATGAAGCTTTGGATTTATTATAAAATGAGGGAAATTACAAGCTCAAAATAATTCTCGAAACGAGAAATAAATATTAAAAGTAAAGTTCATGTAATACCATTTCGATGTTTTACACTAGAAATTGGCATTTATTAATAGGCAAAAATCTACATAATTAGTATACAATCATGATATTAAGGCGGTTTAACAACTATACTTGGTGTAAATCTTTTATACACAAAGAGCTTTTTAACAAATTTATTATAATACCCATTCCCTTATATTTGCCAACTTTTAAAAAAATAAATTGTCTCTAGTATGCAACTGAAAGGTTTAGTACGGTTCTTCGCCATTGCACTTATACTAATTTGTGTTTATCAATTATCATTTACTTGGATTGTTCGTAGTCATGAAAGCAGCATGGAAGCTAAGGCTGAAAAATGGCTTACTGCTTATTACCCACAACCAGAAAAAAAGTATCCCGACAACAAAGATTTACAGGCATTATATGCTGATTCTTTAAAGGAGTTCAAAAGAATAAGACTTCAACGTTTGTTGGATAGTACTAAAGACACCAAGGTTGGACCATTGGGTTTAACTACTTATCGTAGTGCTAAAGACATGGAATTGATGCTAGGTCTTGATTTACAAGGTGGTATCAGCGTTACTATGGAAGTTGGTTTGGACGCTCTAGTTAAGTCTTTGGCTAACTACAGTAAGGATGTGGCCTTCAATAAGGCGCTTGATGCAGCTGTTGCAAAAAAAGCAAATAGTAATGCGGATTTAATTACCCTGTTTACAGATGAGTTTAAAGCTCAAAACCCTAGTGCTAATCTTGCTCCGTTCTTTGTTGCGAAGAGTAATGGCAAATTGAAGTTTGACGCTAGTGATGCTGCTGTAAAAACTTATTTACAAGAGGAATCTGTTGCTGCGTTCAACAATACTTACAGAATTTTACAAACTCGTATAGATAAGTTTGGGGTAGCTTCTCCAAATATCAATAAAGATCCAGCTAAAGCAATTATCAGTATTGAATTGGCAGGCGCAAACGATCCAGAAAGAGTTCGTAGATATTTACAATCTACTGCTAACCTTCAATTCTTCGAAGTTTATAACCTAAACGAGATAGCTGAAGGCATTAAAAACGCGGACAAAACTGTTCAAGACTACTTAAACGGTGTTCAAGCAGTTGATTCAACCAAGAAAGACAGTACTAAATCTGTAAAGGCTGATACATCTAAAAATAAGATTAACGAAGCGCCAATAAGAAAGCTGATTCAATTCAATCAACCTTACCAAACTAAGACAGGTAAAACAATTTTCCCTGCTTCTATTGGTTATATTCAAAGTTCTGATACTGGTTTGTTGAATGGTTATTTGAGATTAGACATTGTAAAAAGTAAATTCCCTGCTAACCTTTCATTCATGTATGGAAAGGTAGATATTGATGATCCTAAAGCAAGAAACATTCTTCAATTGTATGCTGTGAAAACATTGGATAATGGTCAGGCAGAACTAGAAGGCGAACATGTAACTGATGCTAAACAAGATTTTGATGAGCGCGGAAAAGTGGCTATCAAAATGAACATGGATAAGATAGGTACTAACATCTGGGCTAAAATGACTGGTAAAAACATTGATAAGCCAATTGCTATTGTATTAGACAACTTTGTTTACTCCGCTCCAACTGTTAATGACGCCATCACTACTGGAAACTCACAAATAAGTGGAAACTACTCTGCTAAAGAAGCACAAGACTTATCCGAAATATTAACTAGTGGAAAATTAACCGCTCCTGCTAAGATTGTTCAAGAACAAGTTATCGGGCCAACTTTGGGTAAAGCTGCTGTTCAAGGTGGTGCAATGTCTTTCCTTATCTCCTTCATCGTAATATTTGCTTTAATGCTTGTTTATTACAATACAGGTGGATGGGTTGCTAATATTGCTCTTATCTTAAACTTATTGTTCACTGTAGGTATTTTGAGTGCATTAAGTTTCACATTAACAGCTGCTGGTATTGCAGGTTTGGTTTTAACCATTGGTATGGCTGTAGATACCAACGTTATCATCTTCGAAAGAATAAAAGAAGAAATATCTAAAGGTAAAACTTACCAAGCTGCTGTTACTGAAGGTTACAAACGTTCATTAGCGCCTGTTTTAGATGCGCACGTTACTACCTTCTTAACAGCAAGTATATTGTTCTACTTTGGTCTTGGTCCTGTGTTAGGCTTTGCTACCACACAGATGATTGGTATTATCCTTTCTCTTTTTTGTGGTATTCTAGTTTCTCGTTTGGTAACAGATTTGTACATGAACAGAGATCGTCACTTTGATTATTTCACTGGTGTTTCTAGAAAGATATTCCAACATGCTTCTTTCAAATTCATCGAATACAGAAAGTTCACTTACGGTATCTCTGCGGTAGTATTAGTATTGGGTATCGCTTCTTATTTCAATGGTTTTGATAAAGGTGTTGAGTTTGAAGGTGGACGTAGCTACACTATCAAGTTTGATAAACCAGTTAATACTGATGCTGTAAGAGATGATTTGAAAAAAGCTTTCGGCGAAGCACCAGTAATTAAAACTGTAGGTTCAGCTACTCAACTTAACATTACTACAGCCTATAAAATCGCTGAAGTAAGCAAGGATAATAGCCTTGACAAAGAAGTGGAAACTAAATTGTATGAAGGTTTAAAGAGTTACTTACCTGCTGACTTATCTTACAATGATTTCGACCACAAATACAAACAAAGTTCTCAAACAGTACAACCTACTATCTCCGAAGATTTAAAGGCGGGTGCTACAAAAGCTACCATCTTTGCTTTGATAGCTATTTGTTTGTACATCTTTATCCGTTTCCGCGATTGGAGATATAGTTTGGGTACTATCGTTTCTTTGTTGCATGACGTATTGGTTACTTTGATAGTATTCAGTTTTGCACGCAAGATTGTTCCTTTCCCACTAGAAATAGATCAGCATTTCATTGCGGCGATACTAACTGTAATAGGTTTCTCGATGAATGATACCGTAATTGTTTACGATAGAATCAGGGAAGATAGCAAACTAATGCGTGGAGAAAGCAATGCTTCTATCATTAATAAAGCGATCAACCAAACACTTAGTCGTACTGTAATGACTTCATTAACGGTGTTCTTAACCATCTTAATATTATTCATATTTGGTGGTGAAGTAACTCGTGGTTTTGCTTTCGCTATGTTGGTTGGGGTATTTACAGGTACTTACTCTTCTATTTTCGTTGCCGCTCCTATCTTGGTTGACTTTGCGAAAGACAAACCATTAGGTTCTGCTGAAGAAGAAGTTAAACAATAATACAATCTAATTTACATTAAAAAAGCTGCTTTCCTTTATTGGATAGCAGCTTTTTTATTTTAGTTATACACACTCAAATCACTTGTCACGACTCACAATTTATGTCTAAACAATAAATAACGCTCTCCATCATCCCAGAAAAAAATATGTTTGACGATACTTTAATTTCAGTTACTACAAACCTAGTGATTGTCATATCAACAATAAGAGATATCTAACCAAAAATATTCCAATATCATCAAATCAAAATAATCCTGATTCTGAAATTTTTTTAGCCTAGCAATAAACACCAAAGTATCGTCTGTTAATCTAAATCAGAATCATATAATCGCCCTCCGTTCAATCATTTTTCATCACAGAAAAATCAATTTATGGCGCAATAAAACCAAATTGTGGTGCATTAAAATGAATTTACCGCCTGATAAAATGAATTTATCGAGTGATAAAATGAAATTGTGGCGCGATAAAATGGATTTATCGAGTGATAAAATGAAATTGTGGAGCGATAAAATGAAATTGTGGCGTGATAAAATGGATTTGTAGCGCGATAAAATGGATTTGTGGCGTGATAAAATGGATTTGTGGCGCGATAATATGGATTTGTGGCGCGATAAAATGGATTTGTGGACTTAACCAATTACTTATAATGTCTGTATTAAACAGTAAACACGAAGCTAAACGCTATGATTGATAGTTTTCAGCTTGTTATTTTTCAATTTCATTAAGATTAATCATTTCACAAACTGATGGCCCCTTCTTTTATCATTTTATTTGAAGATTATTATGTATTCCTAATCAGGTTTGCAACAAACAAGCGGGTTGTTTTATGATATGAAAATTGGTATTGATTAGAGAATCGAGCTTTTGTTTGTATTGTTCTATGTTTTAAAAAAATTCCTTAATATTTTGCTTAAATACATTCGTATCTGGTGTGTAGTTGTTCTTAATGACTGTTTTCTTCAAAAATTTCCACAGCCTTTCTATAGGGTTTAGGATTGGTGCGTATGGCGGGAGGAAGTGCAACTCTATTTTTGAGGTTTCTATGTAATCCATTACTAATCTGGAACGATAATAACGTGCATTGTCAAAAAAAAGATGTATACCCTTCTTATCTGCGAACCTTTTTTCGACCTCTTTGAAAAAGGAAACGGTTGTAACAGCATTAATCTTATCGCATTCATAAGCCACCACTTATATTGGGTTTAGAGGATTGATAGCACCATTTATGTTTACCGGTGTACGTCCAGTATTGCTCAATATTTCCTTCTCCTTCCCTTTTTCTATCCAAGCATAAGATGCCTCCGTATTGTGTTGTGGGTGTACGCCGTCTGCAAACAGAATTACTTCATTCACTTCCAATGCCTTCTCCAACTCTCGGAATAATCCCACAAAGGCTTCCTGCAATGCCTCATTTGCCTTTGATGGGATTAGTTTGGTCTTCTTGTACACAAACCCAAGTCGGTGAAGAAGGGCTGTTGCACCAGCACTATTAGCAATTTGAAAGGTCTCTAAAATGAATGCTGCAACCGAAGCAGCCGTGCTGCATAATTGTGAGGATACATATATTGCTTCACTAGCTCTAGTTGTTCCGAAGACAGTTTACCTATACAAGGCTTATATTAGAGTTTATATCAATTAGAAATATTATACTCACATGCGAAATAATTTGGCTAATGAATCGTTTAAATTAGCATGGAATTAGGTAAGTACGAAAATTGGTCAAGAAACCCAATTCGTTTTGTTGCAATGACAGGTTATGTTCT
>CANCVE010000081.1 GCA_947381435.1 Chitinophagaceae bacterium | reverse complement strand
GTCATACATGGAAAATCCATCATGATGCTTGGTTGTAAAGGCAATATACTTTGCCCCTGCAGACTTTGCCATTTGTACAATTTTATCTGCATCAAAATCTGTGGGATTAAAGCCATTGGCAAGCGTAGCATACTCTTTAAAAGGTATTTTTTGCAACATCATAATATGCTCTGCCAATGGATTGATATATCGTTCATCTCCAATTGGTTTATTTTTCCAGACACCTGCTGGAATAGAATATAATCCCCAATGAATAAACATACCAAATCCCGCTTCATTAAACCACTTCGTATTATCCGGCACTTCATTTAAGCTTTTTAAAGGCACACACATATTCCAAGAATGCGTGTTGTCTTTATTTTTAGTAGCGAAAAACGCATGAGTCGCTACCCCGTTCTCTATTAAAACCGATGGGCGCTCCATTGCACCATGCCTTGTGATACTACCATCCTTCAATTTTATATTTTTTGTAATAGCCACGGGATTGCTCTCAACCTCCCACTTAAGTCCATCCTTCGATTGCGCATAATAGATTTCCTTATCCGAAAATTTATGGTCATGGTCTAACATTAGCGCATGAAACTGACCGTTCTCAAACCAAATGGTGGGATCTTCTGCACCAACACCCATTTCGAATGGTTTCTCCGACAATCTTTTATAAGGCCCCGCCCAATTATCTGCATAAGCAACACCTATTGCATGGGTTTTCAACTTTTCCACTCCTTTATAATAAAGCATTACACGACCATCATCAAAAACATAAGGGGATGGGTTTGCCACCAAGTACTGTTCCCACGAATTTGGAACTACATCTAGTATTGGCTTATCACTTCTTGTCCATGGACCATAAGGTGATTTAGAAGTTGCTAAACCAATACGTTCATGATGATGTGCCTCTAGTTTCTTTGGGGAATCAAGTGTAATCAAGTGGTTTTCATCGGGCATATCACCCTTATAGGTTGTGCCCGTATAGAATAGCAAATAGGTATCTCCACATTTTCTAATAGCTGGATTGTGCGTCATTTTACCATCCCAATATTGTTCGCCTCTTGGAGGCAAAACCACATCAGAAAAAGTATAGGGACCTTCTGGTTTATCAGCAATCGCATGAACAATTTCAGAGTTTGTAAGCCAATATAATTCAAACGATAACTTCTTTGACCACCTAGATGCAAATAGGTGGTATTTACCATCTTCGCCTTTAATGACAGAGCCGCACCATGTCCAATAATCTTTCTGGTTGAAGCCATAATTTTCATCCGTTGGTAATACACGATTTCTAAAAGATTGCGCACTACCATAAACAGCCAACAATAATACTGACACAAAAAGTACAGTAGTTACCCCCAATACATTCTTCTTTATCATTCGATTAATACTTAGTGCCGTTAAAAATTATATTACCTGTTTCTTTTCCAACTACAATAACAGGTCTTGCATCTGGGTTTTCTGGAATTATTTCTGCGTTTGTTATGTTTATATTTTGAGCATACCTAATATAAAAACCCAATGAAGGCAGACCTTGTTTTTGAAATTCTTGCGCATCAGGATAACCACCTTCTTTTTCGGGAACGTATTTTCTTATCAAAGACGAATCGCCTCCACCAGCCATCCTAACATGGTAATTCCTTATTACGACATCCTCCACTGGATGGTTTTTAATGCCCGAAATCAATGAACCCTGTTTGTAGTTATCCGCTCCTGAAACATTTTCAATGATTATATTTTTTAAATAGCCTATTTCTTTTGGAAGTGTATTTGGCATTGTTCTCAGTCTATTACCAATCCTGATAAAAACTGGGCACCTAGATTTATCAATAGAAACATTCGAAATAAGTATATCATGTACATTTCCTCCATCTACAGTTGCCAGCGTGATTCCTGTACTTGCATCATGACCTTTGGGAGCAGTCATCTCATCGGGGATGCCGCCAAGTTTCAGGTTCCGGGCAACTATGTTATAAAAATCGCCCTGTGTATCTGTACCCGTTTTGAGTGCATTGCATGAGGACAGAAAAGTAGAGTTTTCTAGTAAAATATTCTTTGTTGGTTTACCACTTGCCCCTTTTAAGCATAAGGCATCATCTTCGGAATTGATGTAACAATTGCGTACAATAACATTTGTACATCCATCAGGATCTAAGCCATCATTGTTGTGATTGGCTTGGTTGATAACTTTAATGCCATCGAAAATTAGGTTTTGGCAGTATAAATAGCTTTGCATCCAAGCAGCTGAATTATGCAAAAAGACATTTTGAAGTACTACATTTTTGCATTCTATCATCCTGATACCAAAGGGTCTTCCTTCAATTTCACCGATAGTTTCTTTACCTGGAAAGTTTTCTTTTTCACCTCTAAAATAAATCTCTCCCTTTCCTCTTATCCCTACATTAGTGCATTTTTCTGCATAAATAAGCGATTGACGATATTTATGATTCTCACTCATTACGCTTTTGAATGACTCAATTTTTTCTGGATAGTCAGTAAGATTTGTGCTTCCTAATATCTTGGCATTTTGAGCAATTTCAAGCATCACGCCCGATTTTAATTCGATAGTACCTGTAACATATTGTCCCTTAGAGAACAATACGATACCGCCTCCTTCGTGAGAACATACATCTATGGCGGTTTGAATAGCTTTTGTATTTAGCTGAATGCTATCACCCTTTGCACCATATTTTTCTACCTTGAATATTTTATTGGGAACGCGCCATGGTTTCATATTTTTCGATAAGGAGTCGGCCATCTTCTCCAAGGAAACTCTTAGTTGTTTTTCCCATGATATTTCTTGGGAGTATGTAATAGTAGATATGGTGATTAGTAAAAAGGACAAGAGCAAGTTCTTTGTAAACATTTTAATCATAATAGCGAGGTTTGATACTATCCTACAAATTTATAGACAGTTTTAACTATTTTAACATTAAAAAAGTTTGTACATGTAAAATAACATCCATTACAGCTATCCTGCACTATCGCCCCGCTTGAAAATTAAGCATGTTTAACATTACGAAGCTGTTGAATTCTTGTACCTCTTCGATACAACCACTTTACTCAAAAGGAGAAGACGAACAACCAAATTGAAGTCCCCAACTCAAAGAATTGAAGCATTGAAATAATTCAATTACACTACTTAGCTTTTGACGGTTTAATGTTCCGCTCACTATACACTGCCCATGTTAACTGTTTACTGATGAGGTTCATTGCCATCGGGAGGTGGAGGCGGAAAGCCTTCTCTTTCTGGTGGACGATTATCGGGAGGAGCATCGCCATTACCCCGTCTTGGTGGTGGAGGTCCTTGCCTTCCCATCATTTGTATCACTCGAATGATGATTTCATCAAATTTTTTTTGCTGCTCTTGATTACAAATAGATCTTACTTTTTGTAGATGATGAAAAGTTATTAAATCTGCTTGTTGCTCAATACCTGAAACTTTTGTTGCTGCATCTTTAATGATTTGCTCAGATACTGTGGTGTCTGAAAGCAAGGTAAAATAAGTCTCTTTTGCCTTTTCTATCTGCTTCTTTGTATTGCGAATGGCTAACTGATGTTGCTCTATAAGGTTACTATAATTTGCTTTCTGGCAACTATCTAAAGCCAATTCTTTTATTAAAAATGCAGCAGCCCCCCCACCCTTTGCTTGATGAGTAGGGTCTTTCTTCCTTGTAATCCAAAAAAATGAAAGCGTAGAAAGGTTTACAATTATTAGTAAACCTATTATAATTCCTAAAAGCTTTGTATTAGATTCTTTCATCTCTACTTATTTTTTGACTCATTGTATAATGTTGAAACAGATAAATCATATTCTTCGGCAAAAGTCTGTAATGAGGGCGACGTGGTTGTTTGGATAGTATCCGCATGTTTGTAAGTACTTTCCATCGATGTAATGGCATACACATTTAGCAGCACAAAAAAAGTAAGCGACGCAAGGGCAAAGGCAGGATTCCCTAGATAACCAAGTAACACCACCATTGAGGATCTTTGCCTCGGCAGAAGTTTATTCTGTAAGCGCGCATAGAAAAATGGAGGAGCCTCCGCTCTTTTAACACCATCTAGGCTATTGAGAATTTCATCAATTTGTTCCTCATTCCTATTATTCTTATTCATAAAAACTAATTTATTGTTTGCCGTAATAGTTCACTAATTCTTTTCTTAAGTTTTGCTTAGCCCTGTGTAATAAAGCTTCTACTGACGCTTCAGTAACTTGCATTACTGTTGCTACTTCTAAATAACTTAACCCTTCAACTTTATTTAGTGTAAAAGCAATACGTTGATTATCGGGCAATTTTGTTATTGCTTTGAATAATAAAGAGGCCTTCTCCTTATTTTCAATTGCTACGCCTGGGTGATGAAACTCTGGAGGGTCATGCTTTAAGGTATCATCCATTCCAAAAAGTCTTTCTACAATAGCAAATCGTTTCTTACGGCTTTTACGTCTTTGCCAATCTAGAGATTTTGTGATAGCAATGCGATACATCCATGTAGACAATTTAGATTCTCCTTTGAAGTGCCCAATAGACTGATATACCTGAATAAATACCTCTTGTGCAACATCTTCGGCGTCTTCATTACTTTGTATAACTCCTAATACAGTATTGTAAACTAGATTCTGGTACACGTCTACCAATTGAACATAGGCAGATTGTATTCCATTTTGTAGTTGTTGTATCAATACCTGTTCGTTCAAGTTAGCGCATTAATAGTTGATAGACGTGAGCCGAAAGTCGAAAATCGTGAGGCATCCATTTCTTCAATTGTTATCCCCCCAAATAAATAAGACGACTGTAATGATAAAAACATTCGCTAGAAAAAAAAAGTTTTTGGAGATAGGAAAAGAGGAACAAAGAAAAGGGGACTTGATGAAATTTGTTATAAAAAGTAATAAGTTTTCAATTAAGGTAACCTAATAAATATACAAAAAGGAAAATATGAACCAATCTAAACTATGTAAAAAAGTTAATAATTGAATAATGTAATGAACAAGGGCGCATAAAAGTTTTTCGCTTTATAAATTATGTTGCGAATGTAGAGACGCATATCAATGCGTCTTAAAAGCGAAAATCTTTTATGCACCCATGAACAACTACTCTTCTAGAGGATAAATTCTATAGACAACCCAGTTGTCAGTTTGATAAACCATCTCTGTGATAAACTGTCCTTTGGCTTCCATCATATCTAAGTTATAGGAGTTTAAAACTGTATAGTTTTTAAGCCTATTGGAAAATTTTGCTACACACATAAACTTAACACCAACAATGGGATTTTCGATAACAGTACCAAAACTTTTATTGATTGGCAATTCTATTCCATCTAAAGATTTTAAATGAGCTACTATCTGAAAGGCAGCCGCATCATCCATCAATACCTTATTATTAATATCAGCTATGGAAGATACATATTGTGCTACCATGTAATCTTCGCTGTTGTTTTTAACTTTCAACCAATTTTTATAATCTCTTAAAGCACTAAAGAACTTCTTTTCGAAGTCGTCATTCGTTTTCTTGAAATAATAAATACCAGTAAACACATTGAGTAGACCTACTATAAAAAAAATAAACCAAGTAGCTTTTTTGGTAAAGATTTTTCCTGCATAAAAAGTTAGCCCTATAAAACCTAGTACTAAGAATATTAAATAATATTCTATCATAAAGTAAGACTGTGTATTGATTAGTAATATCCCTATCAATATGAAAGGAGCTACCAATGTGAAGAATTCGTAAAGCTTACCTTTGAAATAAAAGAAGGTAAGAAACAATAATGGATTGAGAAACAAGACATAGAATTGAAATACAATTTGAGACTGAAAGCCAGCATTGCTACCCTTAGAACTACCACCAATAACCTCTCCTATAGGAATATCTCCTAAAACATGCCAGTTGGCATATTGACTATATAAAAAATAAGTAGATGTACCAGCGTGTGTATCATTTAAATATCCAAATAATAACAATGCACCCAATGGCAACAAGAAAAGGATAATATATATTGCTACAGCCCTATTGGTAAGTTTTCTTCGCTGAGAGGAATTGTTTACTGAATCGAAATACTGTGAGACGGGCGCTT
The DNA here is from genome assembly GCA_947381435.1 of Chitinophagaceae bacterium. GTDB lineage: Bacteria > Bacteroidota > Bacteroidia > Chitinophagales > Chitinophagaceae > Parasediminibacterium. The sequence continues at coordinate 14,876 of CANCVE010000081.1, read as the reverse complement.
GTTCCTTGTTTATCTTTAAACCTTCTAATGAAACTAGCACTATAAAAGGAAAGAAGGCTAGAAGAAGCCAAATAAAATTGAAATCGCAAAAGACTAGACAAGTAAAATAGATACTCGCCATAGATAAATAGAAAGTAGTTTGTGTTCTATAATATCTAAAAAGACTCCTAAAAAGAAAGTAAAAGAAAAGTAGAATTGCAGCTACTCCCCTACCAGAGATGGCGGAGTAAATTAGGCCGGGATGTAAGAAAAATATTAAGGATACTAATGGGATGTATACAAAGTCGGGCAATTTGGATGTCTCCTTGAAATCTTTAAGAATAGTATAGTATAACATTACTGTTACAGCAATAGAAGCCAATATGGGAGAAAACAAATATCCAAAAGGCGTAAAAATCAAAGCCGCCAAAAACACAATAGTAGGATAAGTAGTACCAAGAGTAACAAGGTTATTATCTTTAGAATCGAAAAGCAGTTTTATCTTCTCGGCAATAAACAAGTTTTCTGGATGTTCATATCCTGTTCTATGCAAAATCCAAGAGAACAGGAGATAAAACACCAGTAATACTAGCGCCAAAGTGCCATTAATATATTTTTCTATAAACTTGTTCATTATTCTGGAGTTACTACCGCACTAGTAGAAGATAATTTACTTAAACCATGATTCGTTTTTTCCCAATAAAACGGCTTAGTAATAAGCTGCCATAAACCCATGTAGGCTGCACGAGAGTGCATTAGCCAGTAGATAGGGTTTAAGATGGAGAACAGAATCAATTCATAATACCTTCTTTTAAATACCGCCAGCATGTTTACATAAATCATCAACACATTTCCTGCTACGAAATTGAAGATGGATATATAGAGTACCCAATCAGGGAAAATACTACGAATGAAAGCGAATTTAAAAATCATGTAGATGGCAAAAAAAGCCAACAATATTGGGTAAAGAAGGAAGGTAAATGATGTGCCACCAATAAAGAAGTTAAAGCCAAAGAAACCTCTCCATCCTACCTGACGAATTAATCGAGCTGGATTTCTCATGTGCACTAAATAGGTTTGCATGTACCCTTTAATCCAACGGCTTCTTTGACGAATCCAGTTGAAGAATTCATTATTTGCTTCTTCAAGCGTAGTACTATTTACAACTCCTACTTTTAAACCTCTATCAAATACACGCAATCCCAAATCGGCATCCTCCGTTACATTGAATGGATCCCATGCCCCAAGCTCGATGAGGGTAGCCAATTTAAAATGGTTAGAAGTTCCTCCTAATGGAATGGGTACATCGAGTGTTTCCAATCCACTAAGCATATAATCGAACCAATAAGAATATTCCAAAGTAAACATCCTTGTTAATAGATTCTCATTTTTATTAAAATAGTTAAGTGCCCCTTGTAAAACGACAAACTCTTCTGGGAGCTTGCGGAATTGACAAACAACCTTTTTAAGCTGGTCACTATCTGGTACATCTTCGGCATCATAAATTGCTAAGTATTCTCCACGAGAGAAATACAATCCATAATTACACGCCTTGGGTTTAGTTTTAGGCATGTGAAAAGGAACAACAATTACTTCGAAGTTTGCAGGAAAATCCAGATTTCGAACTGCATTTAGTGTTTTGTCATCGTCTTCTTCAATCAAAAGCTTTACATCTAATTTAGCCTTAGGGTAATCGAGACTACGCAAATTCCAAATCAATTTACGAATCAATTTATCTTCCTTGTAAACAGGTAAAAGAATAGTATAGACGGGTAATGTAAGTTCGTTTACACCTTTAATTTCACTTTTTGAAACGACGGAATGTAATTCGGACTTTGAACCTGTAAGTGCTAGATACAGTTTAAATAATATGGAGAATAAGAAAAATAAAGAAGAGAGTAGATTTATTGCTATGAAAGTGGGCTTGAAAAATACAATAATACAAGTTATTGTAAGTGCAATAAACCCAAAAATAAAATATAACTGTCCATCAGTAAACGTAATTAGCGCAGAACTTTCGGGGTGCTTCTTCATTAGGCTGAATACAGCTTCTTTTACAAAGAATCCACCTCTAAGTTTATGAGCTAACCACGTGATATCTAAATCGGATGCAGCAAGCAGCTTAATTTTACATTTAAATTTGATAACAAGGCTAGTAATTAGCTTCTCATCAAATGGATCGGCTGCTGCTATAAGCAATTCTCCATTTTCATTTTTTCGTAGCGGAAGATACAAGAATGCATTCATGTGAGAAATATCACACTGATTGATGTATATCTCATCTAACTCCTCATTTCTTAAATCTATTATAGAAGCATTGTGTTTCTCTAAAAAAACAATATAGTCTCGCCTTACTAAAAACCCAAAATTTAGTGCGGCTTTTATTGGCGCATAGCTGTAAATCTCTGCTATGTTTAACACAGCATCTAATTTTTCTTCAGTAAACGCATTTTCCAATGCCATTCTATGCAACACACACTGAGCCATACAACAGGTTAAGTTTTGTTAGAATTATAATTCTTTAAACGTCTCTTGAGACTCTCTTACCTTATTACGAACAAATAAGAACGCTAGAACTACAAGTATTAACAAAAGGCAAAGAAAAAACCATTTGTATTTCTCATAAAATATTTGGAAACCATTTGATTCACCTCTATAGCTCACTAGGTCATTATCTTCTGGCAATTTGAAAAAGTAATTACTCTTTCCGTTGCTGTTTGCTATACAAACATTGCTTTCTATTTCAGTTAACTGTGTACTGAAGTTCTTAACTACACTTTCAAATGCAACTTTGTTTGCACTATCTCCTCCCAAAGAAGTAACCAATAAAACGGTACTACCTCTTTCTTTAAAAATCTGAGCTATACCACTATTTGAGAAATCGTTAATCTGGTAATTTGGTACACCTTGATTGTCTTTATATAATTGAAAATCCTTTGTAAAGTTTACCGGCAATAGAGAGAAGTTCTTTACAAATGGATCTAGTTTGTTTAAAAGCGCAATAACGTTGAAGCCTTTCAAGTCGTCCATTGTAGTTTTATCAGAAGAAATCAATGGCGGAACAATGATTCTATTGTAATTCGCATTGAAAGGTGCATTCAACTGATAAAACAGTTCTCCTACAGAAGAGATAATATTTGAAGAGTAAAGCGCAGGAGATACCACTATTTTAGTAGGAACCTTTCTAAATTCAGCAGGGAAATTGAAGAAACTGTAGAATTTATTTTCTTGCTCACCAACAAAAGTTAGAGTTGATGTTTTTACGTTTGTAAAGGCAAAGAAGTTACTAAATCCACTTTCGCAAGCTTTAGTATACGGATGGAAACGGAACTCGACTTCTAGTGTATTAAACTTGCTAAGCATGTAAGGCTTTAAATCTATATCTTCAATAAAGCTAGTTCTGTTTACTAAGTTTCCACTGTATACTAAGTTCTGATTAAGATAAATGTTTACGAAACCTCTATCGTCCTCACGTAGATTTGAAAAATAACTTTCTAAGTGAAAAGTAAGTTTAGAAGGGATAGCATTGAACTCTGTTAATGAGAAAATATATTTACTCTTTAATGAACCAATACCTTCTAATAAAGATGGCGTACCACCTAGACTCTCTAAAGTTGTGATAAGTGGAGATTTGTTTTCTACGCTTGTATAACTTGGTACAGCTTCGTCTACTAGCATTTTTTCAGAGAAGGCACTATTAAGTCTCTTATTACTAGTCAATGCATTAATTGCCTTTTTATATCCTTCTGCATCAGCACCGGTTACTACCATTATAGTACGTAATCCTAATCCGGTATTTACCCTTGCCAATGAGATTAACCCCTGCCCTTTACCCATAGAAGGGATTACTTGACGAACAGAATAAGGAAGTTTCTCTGCCACACCCGTAACTACACCATAAGGTAATGAGTCTGTAGAATTGTAAGTACCAGTGTAAATGTCTTTTTGAGTAGCTTGTTTTAAAATAGTATAAACCAGCCCACCAGCAGTCATGTCACTTAAATCGGCTTTTGTAGGTGTATAAACAGATGTAAATTCTTGAATCCACTCTTTCAAACTACGTTGATACCCCACAATATCTTGGGTAACAACACTTATGTAAGAACTATTTTTGATACTAACCCAACAAGATATATTATCAATATCCTGACATTGTTGCTCATGGATACTCATTGATGCAGAAATCTTCATCTTAATATATCTACCATCGGGTTGCACTTCTGATTGGTTTAGAGGAATTTCAATTCTAAACATTGTATCAGTGGGTGACACAGCAATCCTTTGTGTAAATACAGGTAAATCCTTCACACTAATTACTAAGAATGATGTGTTAGGGTTCAAAACTTGAGAAGCTGATATGTTCAATATCAACTTACTTCTATTTACGTCATCATCAGGTTTTATTTTAATGTAGTAGGTTAAAGAACCATTAATCCCCTTGATGGCGGCATCCTCGTATCCCATTGCTTCAAACGAGCGTATAGACTGTGCCCTAGCACCAATCAACCCAAAAACAAGCATTAAAGAAAAGATAAACTTCAGTTTCATTTTCATTTATTTAAAAAGATTAAACTCCAGACGATAAAAGTTTCCAGTTGTTTCGTCGCTGTTGTATGTTAATTTACCTCCCATTTGTTCTGCTAGCTTCTTAGCAAATGCAAAACCAGAAGTATTTTGGTTAACAATTTCTTTAGAATCGTTAACATTATCAATTTCGTTAAACAATTCCTCAAGCTTTTTAGTGCCTAACAAATTGCCCTTATTTGCAATATCGGTTACTGCCTTGTTGTCTATTTTGTGCATGTGAACACTCAACACTGTTCCACTACTTGCATACCTAATGATATTAGATAATAGTTTAGCCAATAATTGATCAAGGAATATCTTATCTAGGTAAACTATTGTAGAAGAAGGATCAATATTTAGTTGAACATTAATTTGCTTCATCAATGCTGCATCAGCTAGTCCAACGGTTGCTTGTTCAACTTCTTTACCAAGATCAAGCTCGGTAAAGTTGTAATCTACTTTAGTAGCATCTGTTTGTGTAGATCCAGCTAGTTTTTCAGATAAGTATTTCAACTTATCATTTCCTTCACCAATATAACCAAGAATCTCATTTTGTTCTCCAGTAAGATTGTCATTCGATTGATTGAGCAAATCCAATGACATTTGAATAGATCCTGTAAAATTTCTGAAGTCGTGAAGTATCATATTCAATGTACTAAACCTGTACTCGCTAAGCTTAGTTAAACGTCTATTTGCTTCATTAATTTCCCTTTGTTGGTCAATTATTTTTTCATGTTGATCTATAAGCCTGTTATTGGCCATTTCAATCAATATATTCTTGGCTATTTCACGCCTAGCTAGTTGGTATCTATTATAACCAATTAAAATAGAAAAAGCAGAGATAATAAAGAATATACCCCCACCATTAGATATTAAAATGTGATAATCATAATACTTATTAAATATTCTATACAGTACAATAATTAGTATATAGGCTATCAAACACTGTACGATTGAAAAAGCCGGTTTCCAAAAAATGGTAATATTGAGTAGCAAAAAGTAAATAGCAAATACCAAAAAGTATGGCAAGACTATAGATGTAGGTATTACAGCACAAATAACAGCATAGAATGCTGTATTTATACCAATAATAAAAGCCATTGTCATTTCCTTATCCCAGTTGTTTTTTCTCAAACCTCCATAGAGGTATATACAATGGCAAATACCAGCTAGCACTATTCTCGTAAAGAACAATACCACCCAATCGCTAGAAAGGAAAGAATAATCGAGCAACCAAAACACCGGCAAAGAATATATCAATGTCCAATGAATCACATTGGAATAATATTTTACTTTGGCCCCGATTTCGGCAGATAGACTTTCCTTGTCTATATTTACAAAAGAAAACTTTAAATCATTTAGCATGACAGGGGTTAAAGTAAATAACTTTCAAATTTTTGTGAAATTAGATATATTTTTTACAAATATGATATTAACGGCACTATTTTTAGTCATATCCTGTCCATTATTTCCTAACACTGTGGATAAGTGTGCAATCAACTCTTATACTAATACACAAATAGTGCAGAATATAGGTGCAGGAGTGAATTTATCTCTTTTAGAACACACTTGGGAGCCTCCAGAAGATTTGTTGAAAACTGATATTACACCTAAACTCAACTTAATAAAGCAATTAGGCTTTAAAACTGTTAGATTGCCTGTAGCATTTGACATGTTCCTTCAAACAAACTCATCGAATTTTCAAACTGCCCTGTTGGATAAGGTAGGTGACGCCTACAATACCTGTGAGAAACTTGGTTTATCTTTAATAATAACCTACCACTATGGTAAAGTTTATTACGGAAGTGATAATAGGATTTCTGAAAGAGATAGAATAATGTGGATGTGGAAACAAATGCAAAACAAGTTCAAGGGAATGGGATATCAAAACCTATTTTTTGAATTGTATAACGAACCAACTGAAGAACGCACTAGTTGGAAAGAAGACATTACCTATTTAGTTAATGGTTTGCGATGGGAAGAAAAGGATCGATTCTATATAATTGGTGGCACTAATTATAATAATGCTGACGAGCTTCTGGATTTAGGCAAATTAAATGATGAAAAGATTCTATACACCATTCACTTTTATGAACCTTACATTTTTACACATCAAGGTGCCGAATGGATTAAAGACCATACATATGTTACAAACATTCCATATCCTTATGAGAAGAGAAGAATGCCCGAACTTGATAAGGCGTATACTGGAATGGACATAGAAAAGGACTATACGAAATACCCTGCTGAAGGAACCAAAGAATATATTTTAGTACGACTGAGAAGGGTAGCTGATGAATGTAAAAAAAGAAATATGACGCTTATCTGTACAGAATCTGGCGTAATAAACCTTGCCGATGAAAAATTTAGACGAAATTATCTTGAAGACATCACTTCTGTTATGGACGAACTAAAAATACCCTTGATTCTTTGGGATTTTGATCAAAAATTTAGTTTACTGATTCGAAATAAGAAACTAATAAAAGAAGTGGATCGTTGGCTAAATAAAAAAGATTAGTCCTTATTACCGACTTCGTTATTTATATCCAAATAAAACTCCCTAACATTGTAACTATTGGCAGCTTATGGAGATCTTACCATTATTAGGCCTTAAGGGTTTAATAATTTACAGTAGTTTGCTAGCAATCTTACTTTCATTTATCACCTACCAATCTATCTATTCACATATTTACAATCCATGAAGAAACACAACGCTTTTGCAGCAATACAGATACCAGAGTTTAGGAATTTTTTATTAGGACGTTTTCTATTCATCATGGCACTCAGGATGCTAGGAACATTGGTAGGTTGGTGGGTTTTCGAACTTACACATGAGCCATTTGCAATAGGCTTAATTGGGCTTAGCGAAGTAATTCCCGCAGTATCATTGGCCCTATATTCTGGGCATATCATTGACATTAGCGAAAAAAGAAAGTTAATGCTCACTGCCGTGAGCTTATATATTTTAGCCGCAACCATGCTTACCATACTATCCACCAAAATAAGTATGGAAATGCTAACTGCCCACACCATTGTATTTTGTATTTATATCATTATATTTCTCACTGGCATTATTCGGTCATTTGCAAGCCCTGTATTCAACACTATTCTTCCTACAACCGTTCCTAAAGAGATCTTGCAAAATGCAGTAACCTTGAATCAAGGAGCTTGGCTTTCTGCTTCTGTAATTGGCCATGCAAGTATTGGCTTTTTGATTGCGGGCGTTGGAAATACAGGTTCATTAATAGGCATTGCTTCTTTAGCAACCACAGGATTCTTTTTTCTGTTTGGGCTACCTTCAAAGCCACCCATTAAACAATTAACTGAGAAGAAGACATGGGAAAGTGTGAAAGAAGGACTACAATTTGTATTTGAAACTAAAGAATTACTGGGTGCCTTAACGCTAGATCTTTTCGCTGTATTATTTGGTGGAGCAGTAGCAATGATACCAGTTTTTGCAAAAGACGTACTAAATGCAGGCCCTATTGGTTACGGCTGGCTGAATGCAGCTGCGGATATTGGTTCCGTAATCATTATCATTACCCTTACATTCTTTCCTATATCTGGCAATCAAGGTCGAAAACTAATGTATGCAATTGCGGGTTTTGGCATTTGTATCATCACCTTTGCGCTTTCAAGAGTATTCTGGATTTCATTTGCGGCACTTTTATTAAGCGGTTTATTGGATGGTATAAGTGTAGTAATACGTGGCACCATTCTACAACTTAAAACCCCCGACAATATGCGAGGAAGGGTTATGAGTGTAAATTCTATGTTTATTAATAGTAGTAACGAATTTGGTCAATTTGAAAGTGGCGTAGCTGCCAAATTAATGGGAGTGATACCATCTGTGTTATTTGGAGGTTGTATGACCCTCATTATAGTGACTACCACTTGGTTTAAATCGCCTAAACTAAGAGAGATGGAATACTGATTTAATTGATACTTAAGTCCCCTTTTTCAATTGCCCCTTTCTAAGTTTACCTTTTTCTATTATTGATTAATGAAAATTTAACTACAAACTATCTCTGTACAACTATGAATTAGTTGAAAACCAGATTGCCAACTAATACAAGGGCTTTGAACCCTTAAATGTTTAGCAATATAATGGACTTAAAAAAATTATTTATACACCAAAAACACCAACATTTGTGATTAAAAAAATTATTCCTTTACAAAACCTATACTGTTAATCTTCCCATCAGTAGTTTGTACATTCAGATAATATACACCTGCTGGCAAGCCAATCACAGAAAGTGCAGGGTTGTTGGCATCTTTTAATACAAGCTTTTGTAGAATTTTACCCAGATTATCTATTACCTGTATAAAAGCAATATGATTTCCCTTTACTATTACTTTGTCTGTTGCGGGGTTTGGCAATACTACTAGCTTAACCCTACTATCTACCTTCTCTGCATTAACGACTTTGCTATAGGTAACGATACCATCCTTTTCTATCATTTTCAATCGATAATACCACATGCCACTTGTTAGTCCGACATCTGTATATTGATAATTGTTTGCGGTTGCATTACCTTTAGCATCAAGGCTAATTAGTTTATTCCAATCTGTCCCATTGTCACTCCTTTCTATTTCTATTTTTGCTAGTGTTGCTTCATTGCCAGTACTAAAATGCAAGGTCGCATTCAGAGTTTGTAGATTTACCGTAAAATCTAATAATTTGATTGGCAAAATTGTATTATATTGAACTTCAGCAACGTATTTACTATGATTTGTATTGGTAGTAAGTCCTCTTTCTAAAGTCCATTTCCCTGTGTTTATAGTAGATCTTTCATAAAACATGCTATCTCTCAATGGATACTCCATTTCAAAGCTGATGGAGTATCCCGAGGTAGCAGGTTGTGTTATTATCACAAAAAACTTTCCATTTACCGAAATATTAGGCACGGGGATGTAATTGTAATCTAGTTCACTCAATACTGTATCAGATTTCCACAACTCAATACCAGGACCATTTGCTGTATAAGAGTATAGCTTTACTAAGAATGCTTTGCCTACATAAGTACTATAGAAAGTGTAAGCCTTTATACTATCAATAACTTTTGCACCACTGTTTTCAACCAAAATAGCTACTTCTTTACCCGCACTAGAGCTTACAGATCCATAAGATGTTTTAATACCAGACACACTATTTATAGTACCTGAAGTTACTGTTTCTGTTTTTAATACTTCATTATTTTCAAGCACATCATCAGCAGGTACTGATATACTAATGATATTATCTCCTAGATTTATAGGTGTGTAGCTTATAAAAGCTACCGTTGCAGTATTGCCTGCCGCTAATGAAGAAATACTTTGTACATCTGTAAATGCATTCGCCCCAGAAACAGACAAGGTAACAGGCAAATTAATTATTGGACTAGTACCATTATTTCTAATTATAGCCTTAATTTGGTGTGGATTATTTACCGCAATCTTTGATAATGTATATACTTTCTGCACTTTTGCATCAACAGCAGAAAGCTTTGTAGTGTCAAAAGAATAGGTTAATCCTGTAATTGGATAACACTTTACATTCAAGTTCTTTAAATCACCAAACACTGAAAAGGTATCAATAAAATTATCATTTACCCAATTTGTCGATTTTCCACTTGAATTTACAAATGATAGAAAATCCTTTCCTTTTATACCAATTGCATAAATATAATTGGCGCCAGCATTTCCAGTAGGAATGAAATTTCCATAAACAAATTCTATTTTATTAGAAGATTCATACAGTTTTAACTGATATTCTAACGAACTAAATTGTTTTACATAACCCGCAGTTGTAGAAGTATCGGTCAGACCTTTAAATTGTATGGTACAAATTCTAGCGCCTATATTACCTGATGTAAAAACCCTATATTCTGGAGCAGTACTAGCTGTTAAGGCAGATGTACTTAAAGGGTAAATAACGTTAGTTTCATTATTAAACGGATTAGTCTGCCCTTTAGTAGGGGCTATGTTGCCCAATTTTATATAGCCGCTACTACTCAAAACAAATTGCGTAAAGTTTGTACCATTGAATTTGAAGTTAAACCCAATATTCTGAATGGAAGAATTGTCCCGATAGTAACCCATTGTATTCCCTTGATAATTTGTAGTTATGGCCGTTCCCAATGAACCTAAATCGGTGTATGTCTGCAAACTAGACGAGGCACTAGCGGCGGTATAACTAAATTGTGCTTTGATGATTGGTAGAAATGATAAGTAGCAAGTAATGGCAAGTAATAATTTTTTCATGCAATTGTAATTTGGACTAATCGAATAAATTTTGTTTTATATAACTAGAAAGCAAAAGTATATTTTTAAACGATACCCTGCGGTTTGATAATTAGGGTGCATAAAAGATTTTCGCTTTTAAGACGCATTGATATGCGTCTCTACATTCGCAATATAATTTATAAAGCGAAAAACTTTTATGCGCCCTGATAATTATTCCATTGCTTTTTATCCATACAAATAGGTAAAAAAACAATAGGCTTATTGATACCTATTTAGTTTAGCAGGTATTCACTTGCAAATTTACAATGGCATTTTACCCCTACACTGCTTGTTAACAACATCAAATCTAATAATCCTAGCGATAGTGTTTGGCGTTAGTTCTACTCTCCTACAAAGAAAGTGCAACCATTATATACCACTAATTAAATGATTTGAATGATAAAAATGATTGATTCCATTAATTTCAAAGGATTTCAGACATTAATTATTCGCAAACAAATTTCTGTTGAGTATAAACTATCTGAGGCCAACATACATCTTGTTATTAATCATACTCTGCGTATAGATTTGAATCATTTTCTTCAATTGTTTATCACATGTTTGAATTTCTTTCTTGTCAACTCCACTATTTAAAAGATTCTTAGAAAGTGAACTATCCTTACCCCAATTATATACTGCCAATGCTTTTTGTCCATTAAATTGATAACAATATGAGGAATCAATAAATTGAAATACACCCGCATTGTAATTGATAGAGTATCTATTTGACTGAACATCAAATAGGTCATTTCCAAGAGAAAAATAGCTGTGGGGATAATTTAATAAATGCATTACCGAAGGCAAAATATCCACCTGGCTTGCAATACTTTTGTTGACGCCCTTGAGAGAACCATCTGGCCTGAAAAATACAATCGGTATCCTGTAATGCTCCATTGTAGAACTTTTGTTCTTATCAATAACAGGGCTCGTGTGGTCGGCGGTAATTACAAACAAGGTATTATTGTACCATGACGACTTTTTTGCTGATTCAAAAAACTTAGACAAGGCAAGATCCGCATAAGAAATACAAGACAATAAAGGATGTCCTTTCTGGGCTAATTGTTTTTCATATTTTTTAGGTATAATAAACGGTTCGTGTGTATTTAATGTAAATACGGAAGCAAAAAACGGTTGAGGTGTAGAAGTTAGCTTCCGGTCTACGTATTGCAAAAATGGTTCATCCCATATTCCCCAATCCCCATCAAAGTCTTGCTCATTATTGTATTCATTACGACCAAAATAGTCTTTATAACTGGCTAATTTACTAAATGAATTAAATCCCATTGTACCATTATTCCCCCCATGAAAAAAGGCCGAATAGTACCCCTCCCTGCCTAATAATGCTGGAAGGGTAGTTATTTTATTAGATGAATAATCAGAAAAGATAAACGGTTCATCGCCCCAAGCTGGAATTGATGCCACAACGGCGGGTATGCCTTGAATTGATTCCCTTGCATTGGCAAAACCATTTGTAAAAACCATACTCTCTGCAAAAAGTGAATCCATAAATGGGGTTTTAGCTTCGCCATTAAAGTAACCAATATACTTTTTTGAAAGACTCTCTACAATAATTACCACTACATTCATTTTCTTAAACCCCAAATTAGGGTTAGGAACATGAATGCCATTGTTCATATCTTTTATTTCTGCATCTGTAAAATAGTTTACCTGTGGGAGTTCTTTTTTACCCATCGTTTTAATGATGGTAAAAGGACTATTCAATAATACAGGTACATTCTGAACCTCGGTCATTTCAGATGCATGAATGATGTCTACAGGATACTTCTGTGTACCACCTCTAATGCCAAGAATGGTGATTCCTGCTCCAAATACTAAAAACAAACTTGATAATAGGAAGTCCTTTATGGTAGAAGGAGCAGTAAGTTCTACTTTTTGTATTGGTTTTAATCCTTTAATCAAAACATAAATCAGTCCAACATATATAACAAAACTGTTTTAAAAACGAGGGTAGAAGATAATAGAAGTCGCTTCCTTTTTTTCCATTCAAAAATAATAAAACATCACTCTGCATCCGTTTGTGGATGTATGGAAAATAGGCAATATCCACTAAGTTTAATAATATAAAAACACTGTTTGAAAGGATAAACAGATACGTTATTACCTTCTGATAGGTTGAATTTGCAATAAAGGGTGCTGGTAAAATGTTCAGGAAAATGAATAAGGCATTAGTCATGAAGATGGCAGCCAAATCGAATCTTATTCCTGCAAATAATAAATAAGGCGCCGTTAAAATAGAAGGAAAATTAAATTCAACTCTATTGATAAACAGAAACATACCTCTACACAAACAGTATATTGCCAGTAATAGAGCTAGGTGCAATGTCAGGCGTTTGATGGTAAGCTTAATTTTTCTCATACGGTGTGCAATGATTTTATCAAAGTCTGCGATTATAGGGAAATAATTTTAACAAATACAAAAAACGTGGATAGCATACTATAATCCTTGGTATTTATGGTATAATTAGATGAGAAGTTTGCGCGCAAATCTGTTTTAGTACATCTTGCTAAGATGCATCGAGGTTAGTTACCTATTGGCTACAATCTTCGCTCTTGGAAGTGACCATGCGCCAGATGCCGATTTTCGGACAGCCCTGCGCTAGATGTCTACAAATAAAATCAGTGTTTTGGAAGTAGTGGAATGTATTTTGTCATTTCTAAATCTGATTGTTCAAACTGTTTTTTGTCTTTGTCAATTGAAATTATCTTAAGTGTGTCTTTATCAAACTTGATTGTATAGATTGTCCTATTATGGTCATAAGGATATTCTTCATTAATGAAAGCAAGTGAAATATTTTTTCCTTTGTCCTCTTCTAAAAAGGAACTGTCAACAATATCAATATGTAGATTAATAGCAATTGCTGTAGCTCTCTTTATAGAGTCAACTCTATTTTCTTCACTTTTAAATTCGTTAAGCCGTACAATCTGTTTGAACAAACTGTCGGTCGCAAGCTTTTTTATTTCTTTCTGCTTTATTAATTCCTTTGAATTTTGGCAAAAGGCATTTGTAGTCGATACAAAAAATGTAATTAATAAAGTTGTCAATTTGTAACTCACGGTTAAAATTTTATGGTTGTCGAAGCTTACAGCTAACGAACAGGTATTTGCGAATGTGGCTAGCAAGGTTGTTTTTCTAGTGCAGGGTTGTCCGAAAATTGGCAACTGGCGCATGGTCTCTGACCTGTGCCTATCCGTTACTTAGCCTATTTCACAATTGCCTATCCAGTCAAATTCAATAATCCCTTATTTGTTGTATAAAAGTCAATGGCGCTTCCGTATTTCCATTCTTGTGGCAGATCCACATAGCCTGCTCTTACGGGGTTTTCGTGCAAGTATTGTAACCGTTGAGAGAATCTTAAATCGTCATTATCCAAGAGTATTGGATGGTTTTCATGTTGCCAAAACTGAAAACGCTGGTTACTTTTGTTTTGCAATCCATTCTTTTCAATAATGTCCAACATCCATCCTTTCCTACTTTCTTTTGTGTTATTGACAATCGCATTAATCAATTTCATGGCTGTAAAGCTTTTGATATTCTTTATAACCATTGCTATACCACTTTTATCAGAAGTAGAACAGATGAGGTGTACATGGTTTGTCATCAATACCCAGCCGTATATCTGCAAGCCTTGTTTTTCTTGGCAGAATCTAAAGCTATCCATCAATATATTTCTATATTCATCCCTTGTAAAAACATCTACCCAGTCTACAACTGTAGCTGTCACAAAATATATCCCATCGGCATTAATAAACTTGTATTTACTGCCCCGCTGCCGCAAGTCAAATCAGGGTGCCACACGGACTCGCTGCTACCGCAAGTGTGTCACTTGTGGCTTCGCTAAGATAGTTTGCTGTTTTTTTGCAGTATCATTTTACAATAGAGTTTATATCAATTAGAAATATTAGACTTTATGTCAGTTTACTAACGTAACTAACGAAATTACCCTCCATTACAAATGCGAGTAATATATGAATTTATTAGAATTATGTAACAGAAATGTTAAAAGTATTTTTTTGTCTAAGAAAAGGGGTTAAAATTTGAAAATAAT
>CANCVE010000080.1 GCA_947381435.1 Chitinophagaceae bacterium | reverse complement strand
CATAGCAGGATTGGATGAATTCTCCACTATTTATAAAGGATGGACCTTGAAAAAGATGATAACGCAAACATAAAACACGTTATCAAACTGGAACTTGAAAGATGTGTGTACACGGTAGCTCTTGAGGGGTGGCCAAAGGCCGGGGTGGTATATTAACCCACAAAATATCTCCCTCCCTCTCTCCTGCCATCTGCCTTACCATCCTGAAATTCTCTCCTTTTTGCTGTAAAATGTTTTACATCGTCAGATTTTGGGGTTTTGCATTGCTTTTTGGGGTCTTGTCTTACCGATTTCACTACTACTTATAGGTATTGGGGACTATCATTTTAGGGCAGCTATACATTATTTTGAAATTGCTATCTATTAGTTCAAAATTCCAATTCTTGATTCCCAAAGTTTTGTTCTATGCATTCCGATTATTTAAAAAGAACGCGTTGTTAACATGTTTTTTCGGAGTGTTAACGTGTTTTTTCGGGGTGTTAACGTGTTTTATTAGGGGACTAACATGTTTATTCGGACTCTTAACAGGTTTGCACGGATAATTAGAAGGAAATATCGGGTTGTTAGAGTGTAAACCCGTGTAATTAACAACAAAAAACGGATAACAATAGATACCTAACTACTGAAATAATACTAAATACCAATTTTAAAGTGGGTGAATCATTAAACAGAGAACCAATATCAACAATAAAACATTAGCATTTAATCAATGAAAGGTTTGGAAAGTTTAAGAAAAGAGTTGGGCAAAAATAACTTTAGCATTCAGAACAAAAGGATTGTATAAAAATGGGAAAACAAAGAGATTCCAAGCCAGATGAAAAAGAAAATTAGGACAATCAAAAAGAAACATAAGCCTACAAAAAGGCAAACTTTTACCCTGAAAGAGATTTCACCGACTAAAAGGAAGATTTTGAGCTTTCCTAAAAATGAAAAAAATGTATCTCACTGGGTTATTAACCTCTTAACTAGCTTATTTGTTGCCTATAGAGACATCATTCGTGTACCCCCATCAATATAAAACCCTAAACGGAAATATATAGACTACTCTTGCATAAACGCAGCTATGAACTTTATACAGATAGACTATGAAAATGGTGGTGTGCTAGATAGTCACTTTGGCTATCAGATAAGAACAGCTTATTTACTGGCTGATGAAACTAACATTGTAGGTCATAGTACCTTTCTGATTACATTTGATTATATAGTAAGCAAACTTACAGTGGTACAGATGTGTAAATTGGTGCATGCTACTCCCCAAAATGAAGTAGAATTACTTACTGTTATAGATGCCTATCTGGATAGACTAAAGGCGTTGAAAGCTATGAAGCACCCTCCAACTGTATTGTATCAGAATTTCAAAAAATTCGAGAACTCTCTAAAAACTACCTTGCAAAGTTGGATGGGAGGCGTATCTCTTCAAGCAAAAAATGCTGGATTTGAAGGCATTTTTGAAATGTTTGATATCAATAAATTTACATTTTATAACCCAGAGATTGAAAATTCGGCACCTAATAAAAACAGTCTAAATATTTTCTCGGCTTTATCTAATAAAGCACCTACAAATGCAATTGATGTTTCAATTTGGTTGTTGCCTTTTATGTTTTATACAACCTATAATTTTGATTTTGACATAATTACAGATATTTCGCTGATACAAGAAGGTAAACCTTACTTAATAAAGAGTATAACCCTCTCCAATTATTTATTAGTAACTCCTACAGAATTAACTTCCATAAAACTACAACTTCAAAATGAAATAATACCTTTCAAAACCGCTATGAACGAATGGGCAATGGCCTGTAGAAGCGAGGAAAATAGCAGCGAAATATTTAAAACAAAAGTACTACCTACATTTTATGATACCCAAGCCACAATAGATAATAATGAAATAATAAAACACCAGAAAAAAGTAGAAACGGATAAAATAGAAATTGATTTGATGATAGGTGAAGTATGTCCAATTTCGGTTTGGAAATTTTATAAGCTAAATAATTTACTTACCGATGCGCAATTTATGACACTAGAGGAGGAATACAATTCGCAAAAACCATATACCCTACCTGTAATATTGTTTCAGCCAAGCATCTCTGCATTAATTCGAGTTAACCTTAAAGAAACCCAAGAAAAAATAGAGAACTTAGTAGAAGAAGAGATTGTAGCTGCCAGAAAAAGCATTAGCGTAGACTAAAATAATGTTGCAATCTGCACGTTTACCTATAACAACTAATTACAAAATGACATCATTTGTCTACATATTCTATATGATATTTATACTTAAATAACGAGTGTTATCAATTAATTTAAAAAATATATTCCTATTATTTTGGTGGACTAATTAAAGCTACTTATGTTTGCAACATCAAATTAAGAAATGAATAGAAATAAGCAAATATTATCGTTTTCCCTCTTCAACACATGCCGCTGTTGTTGTTAATGTACTTCCGCCATTCCTCATGGCATCTACACGATATATTTTTCTATTACATACATAAAATTTACATAAAATGAATACGCAATCTTTCATCCCATCAGGTACTATATCTACTAAAATATACAATTACGGCTACTACCCTCTTTTAAAAGGAGACATTGTTCCTCTTTTTCATTTCAACCGTGAAGCATTTGTTTCGGTGCAGCATTATCTGGATTTACAACAACCATTGGTAATAGCATTTTATGATGGAAGAAAAAATAATATTCCTTCTTT
Source organism: Chitinophagaceae bacterium (assembly GCA_947381435.1). Classification (GTDB taxonomy): domain Bacteria; phylum Bacteroidota; class Bacteroidia; order Chitinophagales; family Chitinophagaceae; genus Parasediminibacterium. The sequence goes on along the minus strand of CANCVE010000080.1, from coordinate 18,230 downwards.
GAGTGCCTTGGCAAAACTGCAAGCACAAGTGTTAGAAAATGGAGGCAACCTGATTGTTATTACCAACAATAATACTAGACTATTTAGAAAGAACCTGAGTCAATTAAATAACTTGCCTGTATTCATAGATGAGGATAATGAGATAGCTGAAAAATTTGGGTTGTTCGATATTGAAAATCCTTTAACTAACTGGCTTTCTGGGATAGATGACATAAATACAAGCCTTCCTGCACTTTATGTAGTATCGCCAGATAGAAAAATAGTATACCACCACATAGATTATCAATTTAATTTCTTCGGAAAAGAAGTATTACCAAAATCCATTGTAGAAAGTTTAATAGATTCAGTAAGCACATTAGCAACCTCTTATGGCTATTTGAGCAGATGGAGTAAGCAATTGGTGTCCTAATGCTAAAAGGTGTTTTAAACTGAATGAATTTTATTACTGACCACTTTAAAGGAAATTACGAATGAAGTATAATTTTCTAGCCTTTTCTATACCCTTATTTATACTACTTATATACATAGAGTTTGCAATTACTAAGAAAAAGAAACTTGCAGGATTTGAATTACATTCTGTAATATCTAACCTAAGCTTAGGCATTCTAGAACGTTTATTGGATGTATATACGGGTACTATATTTTATTTTATCTATGATTTTTTGCAAAAAAACTATGGCCTATTTCATATAAAAGCTACTCCCCTAGTTTGGTTGGCTTTATTAATATGTACAGACTTTATCTGGTATTGGTACCATCGGTTGGCACATGAAATTAATGTTTTGTGGGCGGTGCACATTGTTCATCACCAAAGCGAGGAATTTAACTTCACCGTTTCTGCAAGAATCACGGTGTTGCAAGCCTTTTTAAGGGGCGGTTTTTGGTGCGTATTGCCACTATTAGGTTTTCCTGCACCTATGATAACGGTTATGTTACTAGTTCATGGACTATATCCTTTTTTCATTCACACTAAATTAGTTGGCAAATTAGGCATATTAGAGTATTTGTTTGTTACACCGTCTCATCATAGGGTTCATCATGCAAGCAATGAGCAATATCTCGATAGAAATTATGGGGATGTATTGATTATATGGGATAAAATATTCGGCACTTTTCAATCAGAAGAGGATAAAATTGAAATTGTATATGGACTTACAAAACCATTAAACACTTACGACTATTTATGGCAACATTTTCATTATTTTATTGAGATTATAGTTGCTGCATCTAAGCAAGACACCATTAAAGGGAAACTAGAAACTGTTTTTGGGAAGCCGGAAACATTAGATCCTACTGCAAGAAAAGAGGCAGAAAAGATATTTCATGTAAAACAAAACATGGATACTATTCAGAAGCCGCTTAACACTTATGTAAAATGGCAAATAGGTATTTTATTGTCTGCTTTGTTTGCTTTTGTTTTACTAGAAAAGAATCTTTCGCCACTAATATCTATCATATTTGTTTCCTTAACGATACTAACGCTAATAAATTGCGGTGCTATCATGGAACACAAAAGATGGGTATTTAATATAGAGTTTGCCCGAGCATTTTTAACTGTATCCTCTCTTATTTATTTCACTAGTTTGGATGGATTAATAATAGCAACACTACTTTTTGTAACAATATTGGCAACAAGCTACAAATATTTAGAAAACAGGTACTTAAACCTGGTTTACAGGAGATAAAACATAGCTGCGTGGCCGAGTGGTGTAGGTTAAGGTCTGCAAAACCTTTTACGGTGGTTCGATTCCACCCGCAGCGTCAGAAATATTTTGTTTAAATTGTTAAAAATTAGTTGGAGTATAAATAAAATACCCTTACTTTTGCCTACCAAATAAATAGACTAATAATAAAATTAGTTATTAATATCAAAAGGAGTCTTGTTAACCACCAGCAAAGAGTCCTTACATTTAAAATGTACAAACATGAATTCTTTAAAAAGAAAAATGCTTAAGAGCATTCAGGTGGGTTTTCGTATTAATCTGTATCCCCTCTCCCATCGTTGTTGTTGTTGCTAAGCAAGTTGCTTGTTGAAAGTGATAAGTAGTAAGTAAAGTCATGTTAGCTTTTATAAAGCTTATATGCCTTCGAATTATTGCTTAGACCTTATCCAACACACTCACACACAATTATACTCATCATACATTTATTTGTAAATCTAACGGCAACTGCGTAATCACTATGCAGATTTCCGGTGGTTGGTTAGCTGTATATATTACCAGTTGCTATTAGATTTCTAGTAAATTGAATTTTAAAAGTAGCACTTTTTACACTAAGGCTACATTCTAGACAACGCAAATACTTTCATCAAATTAAAAAACGCTGACCTTTTAGAAGGTAAGAGAACTAATAATAAATAAAATCTTGCGCACAAATAGTCCACTTAATCAATAGACATAAAAAGAAAAAAGAACATGAATCGAAGTAAATTTTACAAAAAAATCTTGTTAAGTATGCTGGTATCTATGATAACGGCAGGTGCATTTGCACAAAACAACAATTTATCCCTTAATGGCAAGGTAATAGATGGCAAATACAAATCGCCTTTGGCGGGGGCTACCATCCATATTAAAGGAACAACACACGAAGTTGTGACTGATTTGAAGGGTTTTTTCCAGTTTGTGACAGGCCAAAAAGTACCTGTAACCTATATAGTAAGTTATGTAGGTTATGAAACAGAAGAGATTTTAGTAACCGAAGCAAAGCCAATAACTATTACCTTAAAAGAAACCACATCTCAACTAAATGATGTAGTTGTGGTTGGTTATGGCACTCAGAAAAGAAAAGATGTAACAGGTTCGTTAGCTTCAGTACCAAAAGAAGCTTTTGCTCGTACTACACCTTCCTTCGATAACTTATTACAAGGTGCTGTAGCAGGTGTTGCAGTAACTTCAAGTTCTGGCCAGCCTGGTGCAGCTGCAAGTATCAGAATCCGTGGAGGTAATTCACTAAGCTTTGGTAATGATCCATTATATGTTATTGATGGTTTCATCTATTACAATGACAATAACCTAGTAAACCTGCCCGCAACTTCCGGAACTACTGTTTCTGGCGTATCCTCTAACGGACTTTCTACCATCAATCCGAGTGATATTGAATCAATAGACATCCTGAAAGATGCTGCGGCAACAGCTATATATGGTAGTCGTGGTGCAAATGGCGTGGTTATTATTACCACAAAAAAAGGAACTAAGGGTTCAAACAATGTTAATTACACTGCATCTTATGGCACCCAAGAGGTAGATAAAAGGGTTGAAGTATTAAACGGAAAACAATGGGCTAGCCTATTTGATGATTTGTACAAGGCCACACCCACTATCCAAACAGCTCTTGCACCTAACAAAGCTTACATTGATTCTTTAGCAGCAGCAGGTGTTACCCAAGATTGGGCAGGGGCTGCTTTAAAATCAAACTCCACACAAAACCACCAGTTGAGTATTTATGGTGGTGATGAGAAATCGAGGTACTCACTATCAGGTAATTACTTTAGTCAGGATGGCATTGTACTTGGTACAGATTTCAAAAGGTATTCTGGAAGGTTTAACTATGAAAAAAGCATTTCCTCTCGTTTAAAGTTCAACTCAAGCATCTTTGGTAGCAGCACAGTTGAAAACAAGGTAACCGGTAGCTCATATAATGATCCAACAACTTATACAAATGCATTCTCATCGCTGTATATAGCTAATCCTCTACAGACTGCTTTCAATAAAGATGGTAGCTTCAATACAACCTTTCAACCTATTTTAAATTCAACAACAAATATTATAAACACGGTATCTAAAACAGATAATCCGTTGCAAAACATTGCCTCAACCACCAACCAAACAAAAATAAATAGGGTATTGGGTAACTTCTCGGCTGTTTATAAGATTATTGAAGGCCTTGAATTTAAGACAACTGCAGGGGCTGACATCCTTAGTACCAAGTTGAATTATTATGCACCTTCTTACACAAATGCTGGCAATGGAAATGGCAAAACACCTGGTTATGGTTCGGTAGCAACCATAAACTATTGGAGTTGGTTGAATGAAAACACTTTAACCTACGATTTTAAGGTTAATAGAAACTATTTCAACTTACTTGCAGGATTCACCACACAATATCAAAAAGTAGAAAACCTGATAGCAGCTTCACAGACATTTATTTCTGATGGTACTACTTTTAACAACCTAACATACGGAGCAGCAAGGCCTGCCACAGGTACTGGAGAATCGTTGCAAACGCGCAACTCTTGGTTGGGTCGTGCTAACTATTCATTCGATCATAAGTATAACTTCTCTCTTTCTGGAAGGTATGATGGAGCATCTCCTCTAGGAACCAATAAAAAGTGGGGCTTCTTCCCTGCTGTAGGTTTTTCATGGAACGCATCTGATGAAGCTTTCTTAAAAAAGTACGACAACACGCTTAGCAACCTAAAAGTTAGATTAAGTGCAGGTAGTGTAGGTAACTCAAACTTCCCAGCTTATGGCTCATTACAAACGTTGGCTAGTTATGGTTACTATATCGGGGCTAACTCTACTGGAAACCTTGGTTTAGCACCTAATGCACCAGCGAACCGCGATCTTTCTTGGGAAACTACCGCGCAGTATAATGCTGGTATAGATGCTGGATTTCTTAAAAACAGGATAATACTTACTGCTGATATTTACCTCAAGAAGACTACTGACTTATATGTAAGTGGTGGTGGGTTGATTCCATTGTCTACAGGTTATTCTACTGTTGCAAAAAACATTGGCAGTCTAGAGAATAAAGGAATAGAATTGACGCTAACTACAGAGAACATAAAAAACAAAGACTTTAGCTGGAAATCGACTATTATCTATGCTACAAATAAAAGTACCATACTTAGTTTAGGACCTACACAGTCATTCCAACCAACGGCACCAACTGGTCAAGTATCTCCTGTTATTGTTAAGGTAGGCTTACCAGTTGGTACATTCTGGGGTTACAGTACATCAGGTTTATTAACTACAGCAGATGTATATGGTGCAAACCCAGCTCCTAAACTTGCTGGTGTTTCGCAGGTTACAGGGGATAGGAAGTATTTACATGGTAACGGACTTACTGGTGCAACCATCAATGCTTCAGACAAACATAGCCTTGGTAGTGCCCAGCCTAAGTTTACCGCAAGCTTTAATAACACACTTACTTATAAACACTTCGATTTGACTTTTTCATTTCAAGGGTCATTCGGCAACAAAATCTTCAACTTGCTAGAGCAACAATTGGAGAAGACAACACCAAGTACAAACGTTTCTATTTTCGCTTTGGACAGGTGGGATTCACTCACAAATCCTAAGGGTAAATTCCAAAAGGTTACCAACTCTCCTGTAATGCAAGTGGAAGATACTTATGTAGAAGACGGTTCTTACATAAAGCTAAGAACACTAACTCTTGGATATAATTTCCCAACTGCTATTGCTGGAAAGATATTCGCTAAGCAAATACGCTTCTATGTATCGGCACAAAACCTTTTGACAATCACCAATTATAGAGGTCAAGATCCAGAAGCTAACTTCTACGATCAAAACAACCTTACTCCTGGTGTAGACTTAGGCGTGTATCCACGGTACAAGACTTTCTTGGCAGGAATCAATGTAACATTCTAGACCTCACCCCAACCCCTCTCCAAAAGAGAGGGGCTAAGAAACAATCATTAAATCATTTTAATCACGTCTTAATCAAACATACTCATGAATAGAATAATAATAGCATCAGCAATAGGATTATCAGCCCTTAGCTTGTTTTCTTCGTGCAACAAACTGGATGAGAAGCCACTTGGATTGCTTACCTCAAATAATTTTTACAAAACACAGGGGGAAGCCATTGCAGCAGTAACGGCGGTATACAGCACACTAACTACAGATCAGGTAAATGACTTCCCGCTATATGGTAGGCAGTTAAACTTATTGGTTGATAACCCAAGCGACAATCAGGTATATAGTCCGTCAAACACAAATCCTGATGTGCGTGCACTTGGAACTGCCACTTATGCACCACAAAACAGTAGAATACAAAAAATATATACACAGTTATATTGGGGAATAAACAAGGCAAATATTGCTATTGATAAGATTGCAACTATTCCTAACAATGTTTTTGATGACCCAACTCATTCTAAGGCTAACCTTATCAATGAAGCTAAATTTATCCGTGCATTAGATTACTTTAACCTTGTTCGTTTATATGGACCTGTGCCATTGGTTTTGCATGATATCACTTCATTAGATTTAGCTGCCCTAAAAGTAGATAGAGCGCCTAAGGATTCAGTTTACAAACAAATTATTGCAGATTTAACCGATGCGACTGCCCTTCCTGCAACTTACGGAGCAGCAGATTTAGGCAGAGCAACTAGTGGTGCCGCACACGCTTTATTAGCTAAAGTATATGTAACTCGTCAAGACTGGGCAAATGCTAAAACGGAATTGGAACTGGTAATTTCTGCAGGAACTGCAGGTTTCTCAGGTGCAAGTTTTACCGGAAACTATGGTTATGATTTGTTTAGCAACTTCTCCGATGCTTTTCAAGCAGCTACCAAAAACGGTAAGGAACACATTTTCTCTGCACAGTTTAATGGTACAGTTGGTGGTTTTACCAGCAGCAATACTATTAGTTCATTCACATGGGCTACTTCGGCCTACACTGCCGATATACCTGCCGATGCTAGTGTAGTTGAGAAACTATACAGCATTAATGATCAACGCCGTTCTGCAACTTTCTATGATTCATTGTACAATCAATCAACAAAGAAATGGGTTAAATGGCCTCAGTATAATTTCTTGAAATTTGTTGATCAAAGCACTGGTTTTACTACTGCATTGGCTAGTAATCAGGCAGCAAATAGCAAGATTAATTTCCCAGTGATACGTTATGTAGAAGTATTGCTATTGTATGCAGAAGTTTTGAATGAACTAAATGGAGGTCCTACTGCTGATGCTTACAATGCCATCAATATTGTAAGGGGTCGTGCCTTCAACTCCTACACATCAGGTGGTAACTATACCAATCATACCAACGATTTAGCTGGTTTGAATCAAACTGATTTCCGTGACTCTGTATTTACTGAGCGTAGAAGAGAGTTTATTCAAGAATCTCAACGCTGGTTCGACCTAGTACGTAGAACAGATAAAGGACCAGGACAATATTACCTACAATCAGTAAAAGCAATGCCAGGAAACCCAAAGGCTGCTGCAACTTTAAAGGATACATTGTTCCCAATTCCACAAGTGGAAATTGATTTGTACGGTGGCACTAATCCAAACTTCAAACAGAATGCTGGATGGTAGTACCACGAGTTATGAGTTATGAATTATGAGTTATGAGATACAACACTCAAATAAATAAACTATGACTATCCACTATTTAGTAACAATCATTTTGAACCGAGTAAGCCGTCATTTAGACTATAGGAGAAATCTCATTGTGAATTGTAAGCGTACTGATGTTTTGATGTGACCTACAGATTTCAATTAGATTTCTCCTAACGTTACAATGACGCAAAGATTATGGAGATGACAAAGTGGTCTACCAAGCAGGGGGCAATAAATTTAAGCAACAAATAAAACAAACAATATGTATAAAAAAGTAATTACGGTAACAGCATTTTTAGCAATGGGGGCAACTGTACTACAAGCACAGACTCCTACCTTTAAAGGCATAATTGGTAAAACTTTAAAAGATTCAAAAGCAGATTGGCCGGAACTTCCTAAAGCACCAAAAGGTGCACCTAATGTAATATGGGTTTTATTGGATGATGTAGGTTTTGGTGCAACAAGCACCTTCGGCGGACAAATTAAAACGCCCACATTTGATAGTCTTGCAAACAATGGTTTACGCTACACCAACTTCCATACTTGCGCCATCTGTGCGCCTACACGTGCGGCTTTACTTACTGGCAGAAATAGTGGTGCAGTTCACGAAAGTGGCTTTTCGCACACCATATTATCTGCGGGATTTCCTGGTTGGGATGGTAGAGTACCTTCCTCTGCAGGAACTATTGCCGAAGTGCTAAGAGATAATGGTTATAATACTTTTGCAGTAGGCAAGTATGGCGTTACCCCTGATGAAGAAGCTACCGATGCTGGTCCATTTGATAGATGGCCAACCGGAAAAGGCTTTGATCATTTCTTTGGTTTCCTAGGATCGCAAACCGATCAGTATAAGCCTGACTTAGTAGAAGATCAAGCACATGTAAAGCCCGATGGACGTCACCTAAACGAACAGATTACCGATAAAGCAATCATTTATATTGACAGACAAAAGAAAGCTGCACCAGATAAACCTTTCTTCTTGTACTATTCTCCAGGTGCTGTTCACGCGCCACACCAAGTTACTACCGAATGGAGCGACTTGTACAAAGGAAAGTTTGATGCAGGTTGGGATGCTTACCGTCAGCAAGTGTTTGAACAACAAAAGAAACAAGGTATTATTCCTGCAAACAGTGTTCTGCCTGATCGCAATCCAAATATTGCAGCTTGGGAAACCCTTTCTATCGCTCAGAAGAAGCTTTACGCTCGTTTTATGGAGGTATATGCAGGTTACCTAACCTACACAGATCATGAAATAGGACGTTTGATCAATCACCTAAAAGAAATAAATCAACTTGATAACACACTTGTATTGGTGGTTATTGGTGATAATGGCGCTAGTAAAGAAGGTACTTTTCAGGGAGATATTGACCGTTCTATCTTCGGCAAACCTTTAAGCGAAGAAGAATCTCTTAAATACAATTTAGGTAAAATTGGTGAAATAGGCACTCCCTTAGGCATAGAAACAAACTATCCTTTAGGATGGGCGCAAGCAGCAAATACACCTTTCAAGTTTTGGAAGCAAGATGCTAATTCAGAAGGTGGCACACACAATCCTTTGATTGTTTTCTATCCAAAAGGAATAAAAGAAAGGGGTGGCATACGTAACCAATATGGTCATGTGATAGATTTATTGCCTACTACCATTGAGTTTATAGGAGGTAAATTGCCCGAAGAAATTCGTGGCATCAAACAACAAGAAGTGCAAGGAACATCATTGGCCTATTCGTTCGAAAACGCTACTGCCCCTTCCAAACATACACTTCAAAACTACTACATATTTGGCAATCGCTCTATCTACAAGGATGGTTGGAAGGCAGAAGCGGCACATCATCCAGACTTTATAGACTTTGCAAGGGCACAGCAAGAGCGTAAACCTTTTGTTTGGGGCGATTTTAATAAAGATGTTTGGGAGCTATATAACCTGAACGAAGATTTTACCGAAAACAATAATTTGGCGGCCAAGTACCCAGAAAAACTGGCTGAATTGAAGAAGGTTTTTGATGAGCAAGCAAAGAAAAATAATGTTTATCCATTTATAGATTGGGAAGACATCTTTAAAGGACGTGTTCACAATACAAATGGGATATTAACTATGCCTGGTATTGGAGAAAAGAAGGCGGATTAATTGATAAATGATAATTGACAATTGATATAGGATAGTTATATATCAATTGTCAATAATCATTTATCAATTCCATAAGAGCCATAACCAAGTAAACAATCAATGTGGGAGTAAAAGGATTATCAGCAATGTTCCGATCAAACAAAGTTGGTATCCTTCTTCTCACAACGTTTTAATCAGATAATAAAATATTTCTAATGATAAAAAAAGTAATCACCGCATCAGCCTTTGCCATTGCAAGTACGGCTATCATTCATGCACAAACGCCTGAATTTAAAGGTGTAATTGGCAATACACTTAAAGATTCTAAGGAGTATTGGCCTGCACCCGTTAAGGCTCCAAAAGGTGCACCCAACGTTATCTGGGTTTTACTAGATGATGTGGGTTTTGGTGCGTCAAGTTCATTTGGTGGTCAGATAAAAACACCAACCTTCGATAGCTTGGCAAACAATGGTTTGCGCTACACCAACTTTCATACCTGCGCCATCTGTGCCCCTACTCGTTCTGCGTTGTTAACTGGGCGAAATAGTGGCTCTGTTCACGAGAGTGGTTTCTCGCACATAGGTGCATCGGCAGGTTTTCCGGGTTGGGATGGTCGTGTGCCAAATACAGCAGGAACTATTGCCGAAGTATTGCGAGAGAATGGCTATAACACCTTTGCAGTAGGTAAATATGGTATCACACCTGATGAGGAAGCATCCGATGCAGGTCCTTTCGACCATTGGCCTACTGGAAAAGGTTTTGATCATTTCTTTGGTTTCTTAGGTTCGCAAACAGATCAGTATAAGCCTGACCTTGTAGAAGATCAAGCCCACGTAAAGCCCGATGGCAGACACCTAAACGAACAGATTACTGACAAGGCAATCGCTTACATTGACCGCCAAAAGAAGGCTGCCCCCGATAAGCCTTTCTTCTTGTACTATTCTCCTGGGGCTGTTCATGCGCCACATCAGGTTATGGCAGAATGGAGCGATTTGTACAAAGGAAAGTTTGATGCAGGATGGGATACTTACCGTGAGCAAGTGTTTGAACAACAAAAGAAGCTGGGTGTAATTCCTGCCAATGGCGTTTTGCCTCCTCGCAACCCGAACATAAAAGCATGGGAAACGCTTTCGCCAGAAGAGAAGAAGCTTTACGCTCGTTTTATGGAAGTTTATGCCGGTTACTTAACCTATACCGACCATGAGATTGGACTTTTAATCAATCACCTGCAAGAAATAAAACAGCTTGACAATACATTAATCTTTGTAATCATTGGAGACAATGGTGCTAGCAAAGAAGGTACTTACAACGGGGTTATTGAGCGTTCGGCCTTTGGCAAACAAGTGCCAGAACAGCAACACATTCAAGAGAACTTGGACAGGATTGGTGAAATAGGAACAGGTTTGGGCAATGAGACAAACTATCCATTAGGTTGGGCTCAGGCTGCAAACACACCTTTTAAACTTTGGAAACAAGATGCCAATGCAGAAGGTGGCACACATAATCCATTGATTGTTTTCTATCCAAAAGGTATTACTGAAAAGGGTGGTATCCGTAATCAATATGGACATGTGATAGATTTATTGCCTACTACATTAGATTTCATTAAGGGGGCAATACCAAACGAAATACGTGGAGTAAAACAACAGGAAGTACAGGGAACATCATTGGCTTATTCTTTCGAGAATGCTGCTGCACCTTCCAAACATACCCTTCAGCATTACTACATCTTTGGCAACAGGGCTATTTACAAAGACGGTTGGAAAGCAGCGGCTGCTCACCATCCAGACTTTATAGATTTTTTCAAGTATCAGAGAGAAGGCAAACCTATTCCTGATGGAGATTTTGATAAAGATGAGTGGGAATTGTACAACCTAACAGTTGATTTTAATGAAAACAACAATCTTGCGGCTAAGTATCCAGCAAAATTGGCGGAGTTAAAGAAAGTATTTGATGAGCAAGCCAAGAAAAATAACATCTACCCTTTGGTTGATTGGGCAGATGTATTGAAAGGACGTACGCTAAAGCCTGGCACTAAGAACTTTTTGGAAGCAAGAAGTGAAAGGCACTAAGGTACTCATCAATATTAGACGGATTACGGGGTTTTCTCTTTGTTGTTCTCCATAATCTTCCCGTCATTTCGACGATAGGAGAAATCTAATGAAAACTAGTAAACGGAATCATAACACAAAGCCTCTGAGATTATTCGATTAGATTTTTCCTATCGTCGAAATGACGTTCACATTATTCGATTATCAGTTTAAATTAAATAACTGATAATCATTATTAAATAATGATTAATTTAAATAGGATGACTAATATAAGAATGACTGCCAACATCCTTATAAATGAGATAATTGGCAGCCAATACTAAGTAGTTCTTTAGATAAAGCAGGCATTTTGTAAGGATGGTAACATATCTTATGGAACGAAATAAATGATTTGCTCAAGGTACAACGTTGTCTTTAGGACGAAAACTCTCATTTGCTGCCAGTACAACGTTGTACTGGCAGCAAATCATCTAATTGGGTGGCAGTACAAGCTTGTACTCGAAGCAAATCATTGTGTTTGGTGGTAGTACAACGTTGTACACGCAGTAAATTATCTCATTTGCCTCAAGTACAACGTTGTACTTGCAGTAAATCACTCTGTTTGGTGTATGTACAGCGTTGTACTGGCAGCAAACAAGCGTTTTCGACCCAAGTACAACGTTGTACTTGGAGCAAATGAGTTTTTTCGCTTGAGATAAGGCGTTGAAATGGCAATAAACAGGCACAAATGAGTCTATAACCTCTTTGTATGAAAATTTAAAATTAATAAAACAAACAGATATGATAACACTTCAAGATTTCGTTATTCTCACCAAAAAGATAGTCATCAGTATAGCGGCTATCATTCTTCCATTGCTAGTATTAGGCGGTGGCTTTTATTTAATAAAACAATTTCTTCATTAAAAAAACAATAAGACTATGGCATTAAACAACAGCTTAGCAAAAAAGATAGGTAAAGATTTATCAATAAGTCTCTTCATCTATGCACTACCCGTATTAGCATTGATAGCGTATTTTCATTTTACAGGGGAGACACCTTGGAATAATCCTCCAAAATCTCAATCTGACAATGCCCCACATTTTCTTAAGTTGATAGAACCGGGTGTAAAGGGTTTAAATACATGGGGTTTTATAGCTTTTACCATTGTATTAGGAATAATTGAATTTGCATTTGGCTTGTACGACAACAAATGGAAGAGTAGTGAACGCAAAATTGATATTGTTTGCTTTGTGGCACCTAAGCTATTGCTGCCACCCGTTACAGGATGGTTTACCCTAACGGTGTTACCTTATTTGTTACCACATTCGGCCAATATCTTTACATGGGTACCGTTTTGGGGCGGCTTCTTTTTGATAGCCGTAGCCGACGACCTTACCCAATATTGGTATCATCGCCTGCACCATCAGTTGCCTTTGTTGTGGCGTTTTCACCGCACCCACCACTCAGCACCTTACATGGGTATGGCAATGGCAGGCAGACAAAACTTTATTTACACTGTATTCTTCTCTCAGATATACCTCACAGCAACGCTTGTTTATCTAGGCTTGGGATACTCTGCACTGTTTGCGTTAGTGATAAAGTCTATCATTACTTTGTCGGCACACTCAAGTATTGCTTGGGATAAACCATTTTACAAGTACAAAGTATTGCATCCTTTTGCATGGGTGTTAGAACGCCTTATCTCCACCCCTGCCACCCACCATGCGCATCATGCCGACAATACCGACGATGGCGTTGGGTACTACAAAGGCAACTTTGGGAATATGTTTTTTATCTGGGATGTAATTTTTAAAACTGGAATCATAACACGCAAATACCCTGAAACATTTGGGTTAAAACACTACAAAGCAGAAGAGTGGTATGCACAGTTTCTGTGGCCAATATTTAAGTCGAAGAAAGAAGGTAGTGAGTTAGCGGCAAATGGCCCAGAAGTAGGCGATGAAGTGCCAGCGTATAATGATGGATTGAGGGTAGCATAAATCTTAACCACAAGGTACACAAGGAATTTTCACGAAGGACATAAGGACTATGTAGTAGGATATTTTCCTTGTGTTCCTTTTGTTTTAAACTTAGTGAGCTTTGTGGTTAAACCAACTAGGATTATCAGGAAACTTCCAATAGAATTAAGGAAAGTTCACGAATTTTTCTAAGTCCCCTGTCCGCGGATACAAGTGTATAACCTTCAATTATTGCCGTAGCTGCAATTATTGCATCAGGAAGCTTTAGCCGATACAGTTGCTTGAGTAAGATAGTTCTTTTCTTGATGATGTTTGAGAAGGGAATGATTGTGCAGAAATCGAGGGCTTTTTGTCGGGTTTCTAACTCTGTTTGTTCAATATTTATTTGCCCAAGAATTTCAATTTCTGTAATGAAAGAGATAAAGGGGCTAGATTGAACATACAGATTAATAAACTCACTCCCGTACAAGGCATAGATTAGGATGTTCGTGTCAATCAAATAAGGGTCAGCGTTCATTTCTAACTTTCTTTTGGTAGGCTAGTCCGTCCCCAATATTGGGAAGCTTACCAAAAAAATCGGATAAGGCAACTTTCTTTTTGCTTTCAGACTTAATCTGCTCAAGTATCTTCTTTACCTCTTCTGGCGGTGTATCTTTTTTTATCTCGATGACCATTTTATTGTTTTTTGTAAATATAAAGAGAATAGTTTGGAGTATGGACAATTATAAATTTTACAGGTAAACAGACAAACAATTTTATCATTTCCTAATCACACACCAAGATTGGGAGCAAACAAATAGATATGTACAAACAATTAATCACTGCATCTGCCTTCTTATTGGCTGGAGTAGCCGCAGTAAATGCACAATCAAAAGAACCGTTTCACGGTGTGGTTGGTAAAACCTCAGCCGACTCGAAAGAGTGGTATCCATCAGTGCCAAAAGCACCAAAAGGTGCACCCAATGTAGTCTGGATTTTGTTGGACGATGTGGGCTATGGGGCAACGAGTACGTTTGGCGGTCTTATCAGCACACCTACCTTTAATAGCCTTGCAAACAATGGTTTAAAGTACACCAACTTTCATACTTGTGCTATATGTGCGCCTACCCGTTCTGCCTTATTAACCGGAAGAAACAGTCATTCAGTACACATGGGAGGTTTTGCCCACACAGTAATGTCGGCAGGTTATCCTGGCTATGATGGTCGCATTCCTTCCACCAAAGGAACTATTGCAGAAATACTTAGAGACAATGGCTACAATACGTTTGAAGTAGGAAAATATGGATTAACCCCCGATGAAGATGCTACTGATGCAGGTCCTTTTGATAGATGGCCAAGTGGTAAAGGGTTCGAGCATTTCTTTGGCTTCCTAGGTTCTCAAACTGATCAGTACAAACCAGATTTAGTGGAGGATAATAGCCATATAAAACCTGATGGAAGGCACTTTAGCGAGCAACTGACTGATAAAGCTATCAGTTATATTGGTAAACAAAAAGCGGCTGCCCCAGATAAACCATTCTTCTTGTATTATGCCCCTGCGGCGGTTCATGCGCCACACCAAGTAGCAGAAGAATGGAGTGATAAATACAAAGGCAAATTTGATGAGGGATGGGATGTGTACAGAACTAAAGTGTTTGAAAACCAAAAACGCTTGGGTGTAATACCTGCCGATGCTGTATTACCTGCACGAAACCCTCGCATTAAAGAATGGAATAGCCTTCCGGAAGATGAGAAGAAACTATACGCTCGTTTTATGGAAGTGTATGCGGGATACCTAACCTACACAGACTATCAGGTGAGCCGAGTGATTAACTACCTAAAAGAAATTAATCAACTAGACAATACCCTAGTTCTTGTTATGATTGGCGATAATGGTGCAAGCAAAGAAGGAACTGTACATGGTTTTATTGATGGAAAAAAGAACCCACCTTCCACCTCTATCGAAGAAGATTACATTAAAAGGAATCTAGAAGAAATTGGAGAGATAGGAACACCAGAAGGTTCTGCTAACTACCCTCTTGGATGGGCACAGGCTTGCAACACTCCTTTCAAGTTCTGGAAACAAGATGCCAATGCAGAAGGTGGAACACACAATCCGTTGATTGCTTTTTATCCAAATGGCATTAAAGAAAAGGGAGGCATCCGCACACAATATGGTCATGTAATAGATATTTTGCCAACCACACTAGACTTTGCTGGCGTGAAAGCTCCTGCTCAGATACGTGGCAACAAACAAGATACTATTCAAGGTAAATCTCTGTTCTATTCTGTGGCTTATGCAAAAGCGCCTTCTACTCATAAAATACAGCACTACTACATATTTGGGGCTAGGGCTATCTATGCCGATGGCTGGAAAGCAGGAGCAGCACACTACCCCGACAATGTGGAAATTGGCAACTTCACTCTTGGCAAACCACAGCCACACAGTGATTTTAGTAAAGACACTTGGGAATTATATAACCTAAAAGAGGATTATACTGAGAACAATGACTTGGCTGCAAAGTATCCACAGAAGTTGGCTGAACTAAAGGCTTTGTTTGAAGTGCAAGCTAAGAAATATGATTTGTATCCTTTTGTAGATTGGGTTGATGTTGCA
Source organism: Chitinophagaceae bacterium (assembly GCA_947381435.1). Classification (GTDB taxonomy): domain Bacteria; phylum Bacteroidota; class Bacteroidia; order Chitinophagales; family Chitinophagaceae; genus Parasediminibacterium. Next base: position 2,210 of record CANCVE010000080.1, on the reverse strand, counting down.
ATAAAACGTAAGGCATTAGCAAAGAAAGCTGCAGAGGAAGCGGCGAAGAAGAAATAGTAATTTAAGTTATACGTTTTAAGTTATACGTAATACGTTGGAAAATACCAACAACGTATTACGTATAACTTAAAACGTATAACTTTCTTGATAATATTAGTATTTGATAATTGTGGCTACCACAAAATAGAAACTAGATCTTTGTAATGATTGAATTGATTATCAACCGTAACGATAGATAAATCATCAGCAATGGCAGTGGCAATTATTAGTCTATCAAATGGGTCTTTATGGTTAGGAAGAAGAGGAAATGAATCGTAAGCTACCAAGTGATTTTCCGAAATTGGAATCAATGTTAGGTTATATTCGGATATGTCGTTGAAGAAGGCAGATACTGGTTTATCAAATCCAATCTTTCCACTCTTTAGTTTGATGGCAATCTCATAAAGAGAGGCTATGCTTATAAAGATGTTGTTTAATGGATTTTCGATGGCTTGTTTTGCTTTTCTAGATAGAAATGAATTATCTTCCATGAACCATATAAATGCATGTGTATCCAATAGCAGGTTTACCATTACATGTAGTCTTTAAGTTCATCAAGTGGTTCATTAAAATCAGGAGACATATAAGTAACAGTCCCTTTTGCAAAACCAGCAATGAGTGGCTTTTTCTTTTTAACAACTACTTCTTCCTCTTCCAAAAAGGTCACTACTACCTTAACGGGCTTAGACAATGTGGGCTGTTCATCTAAAATAACTTGTCCATTATTGTAAATACCTTTAATCTGAGTTTGCATAATCCTATTTTTAATTCTACAAATCTATGCTTTGTATTACTTGTGTATGAATTAATAATTAATCAATTAAAATAAACAAAAATGAAAAAGACTTTTATAAGGATAATTGTACTAGTTGGCATTTTAGTTACTGGCACAAAATCTAATGCTCAGACTATTCGCATTGCGGGCACAAGATTAGCCTATCCCCTATTTCAACAATGGATAGATGAATACAGTAAGCAACACATTAACCTACATTTTATACTTAATAGTAAACAACCTGCTGATAGTATAGATATATCCATTGTGGCACATAAGCTAGCTGCTACAGATATAAAAGAAGGCAAAACTGCCATTACTATAAGCAGATATGTACAGCTTCCTGTGGTAAATAGTAACCGAACAGATGTTGCTGCATTGCAAGAGAAAGGCTTTAATGAGGCAAGCTTTAAGCAAGTATATTTTGGAGAAACTAGTAATAGCAACATTGCTTCGGAAGCGGTGTTTACAGTTTATAAACGCAAGCAAAATGCCTGTGCCTCTCAGTCGTTTGCCAATCATTTTGGTAGCGAACAGAAAGACATCAAGGGTGTTCCTATTGTGGGCGATGACAAAGACTTATTAGAAGCCGTGAAGCAAGATGTAAACGGTGTTTCGTATAATAACCTTGGTTTTATTTATAACATAAAGACTAGAAGACTGATAGACAGTATTGCCATAGTACCCATAGATTTTAATGAGAATGGTAAGATTGATTCTGACGAAAAGATATATGGCACACTGGATAATGTATTAACGTATGCAGAGAAAACAAACAGTCCGAAGCTATTGATTGAAGAGGTACATGTACTCTATAATCAAAACAATCCCAACAAAGAAGTGGCTAATTTCTTGAAATGGATATTGACTTATGGTCAGCAGTACAACCATGAATATGGGTTTATCAATCTATTGAATAAAAGTAAAAAGCAATCTTTGGAGACTTTAAAGAAAGGGTTGGCTAAAAGGTAACAAAGAAGTAGAGGGTTTAGTAAATTAAAACAACCATAGCTAATAGAAATGATAAACTAATTAAGAACATCATTTCTTATTGCCAATTAACGCACTTTTGCAACAAATGATTTACAGGATGAACATCTTTCAACATATACTTTTTGTTACCATTGCGGGATTGATTATAAACAACCTTGCTGCACAACTGCCTAATGCAAATAACTTAAGCATCGATACTACATCGAAGGGAAAAAGCAAGAAAGCTATCTGTTGCGAATCAAATCTTCCAAAGAGGTTTGGGGCTAAAACAGGTACTACTGTTAATCAATCAGAGAAAAATAAATCTATCAGTCATAAAGGAATGGTTTGGGTGCCTGGCGGAACATTTATGATGGGCGGGGATAATAAACAAGCTTCTCCTGATGAATATCCAAAGCATAAA
>CANCVE010000079.1 GCA_947381435.1 Chitinophagaceae bacterium | reverse complement strand
AAAGCAACTTGCCAAGCTCAAAACTGCTGCGTAGAAGAGCAGTTATATAGTAGGCCACATAGACGGGGATATACAGGCTTACAACGCTATGTGACCTTAAAGCGAAGCGTTTTATCTGCCTGAAATAATAAAAGCTATGTGCCTACTGTGGCTATGTGGTATAAAAAAAATTAAATGCGTTTGCCCTGTTTACTCCCTATCTTAGCCCGATGATTGAGAAAGCATGGTTTAAAGATTGGTTCAACTCCCCTTACTATCATTTATTGTATCAAAATAGGAATGAACAGGAGGCACAGGCATTTATTGAAAGATTAATCAGTTATTTAAATCCCAAAAAGAACGCTATAATGCTCGATGTTGCTTGTGGCAAGGGACGCCATAGTAAAGTATTGGCGGATATGGGCTTCGATGTTACGGGTACTGATTTATCTGAAGCCTCTATTAACGAAGCAATGCTTGATGTAAATGAAAACTTGCACTTTTATCAACATGATATGCGCTTACCTTTTCGCATCAATTACTATGATTATGCCTTCAATTTCTTTACCAGTTTCGGTTATTTCAAAACACAAAGGGAGCACAATAATGCCATAAGAAGCATAGTTCAAAACGTAAAAAAGGGAGGGGTATTTGTAATTGATTACCTGAACGTTCAATATATTTCTGACAGAATAGAGAAATCTACCACAGTAGAGGCAAATGATATTCGCTTTTATGTAACCAAGTGGGAAGATGAAAAACACTTCTACAAACAAATTCAGATTAATGAAGGCAACGAACCATTAAATTCCGAAAACTCACATACCGAAAGGGTGGCTAAGTTTACGCTAGAAGATTTTACCAAAATGCTTGCTCATCAAGGGGCTACGGTTTCTGCAGTATTTGGGGATTACAATTTGGGCGAATACCATCCTAAGGAATCTCCTAGATTAATAATAATAGCAAAGAGATTGGGAGTATAAATAATTTCGCATGTATAAAACTCTATAAGGGATTCGAGCCCCTCATAGAGTTAAACGACTAAACACCCTTTAATTAAACCTTGCCAAATAAAATATGTTTAAGCAATCAATTGAGGTATTTTCCTTCAATTGATTGATAAATAAATCTAACGATGCAACGTACAATCCAGCAAATAAAGCAGTGTGTTATGGTATTCTGCCTAATCATGCTAGCAACAATAACTAAGGCACAGGTTACCTCTAAATGGGTAAGAAAAGAAAATAACAAATTGATTTATTGGCAGGATTCATTGGGAAATAGAATCCCCGATTTCTCGGCTGTTGGTTATAAAAGCGGAAGAGTACCCTTTCCCAAGGGACAAATTGTGGCAACCTATTCGCCTAGTGGCGGCGACGATTCTTACCCTTTGCAACAATTGATAGATAGTGTAGGCAATCTGCCGTTTAATGGTGAACCAAGGGTGATTTTAATTAAAAAAGGTAGCTATACCATCTCTTCAACTATAAGCATTAAACAGAGTGGGATAATACTGCGGGGAGAAGGTGCTACAGAAACAGGCAGCGTGTTTTCCTATAATGCTACTATTCAGAGTGGGCTTTTTAAAATTGAGGGTAAAGGAAAACTAGAGAAAATAACACGAGAAGCGCAACCAATTACCGATAACTATGTGCCAGTAGGTGTAAATAGTTTTCATGTAAAGAATGCAAAGTCTTTCAGTGTTGGACAGACAGTGGTTATAAATAGAGTTGCCAATAACGATTGGATTCATGCTTTAGGAATGGATGAAATAAAAGATTTGCGGGATGGAAGTAAAAACTGGTCGGCATCAGGATTCGATTTAAGTTATGAGCGTATAATCACCGCTATTGATAAAAAGAGTGGACTAATTACCGTTAATATTCCTACGGTGATGGCATTGGATGCGAAATATGGAGAAAGCAGCCTGATACCCTACACATTCAAGGGGCGGATCAGCGAGTGTGGCATTGAGAATTTAATGATGAAATCTACTTATACATCTGATACGGACGAACAGCATGGTTGGGAAGCCATTGCCATAGATGCTGCCGAAAATTGCTGGGTACAGCAGGTGGTTTCGTTACATTTTGGGTATAGCTGTGTAAGTATTCATTCTTCTGCCAAAAATATAACGGTGGATAATTGTACATGCTTTGATCCAATATCTAAAATAGAGGGAGGCAGGCGTTATTCTTTCAATTGTGAGGGGCAGCTAAACCTGATAAAGAATTGCACGGCACGCAATGGTCGCCACGATTATGTTACCGGTGCCAGGGTTTGTGGTCCAAATGTATTTACCCATTGTAGTGCCACCCTTACCCATGCCGATATAGGGCCGCATCACAGATGGGCTACTGGAACTTTATATGATAACATTGTTTCGGATGGAGCCATAAATGCACAAGATAGAGGTAATTGGGGTACAGGTCATGGATGGAGTGGTGCCTATCAGGTATTCTGGAACTGCACTTCTGCCACAGCCGCCATACAAAACCCACCAACCGCATACAATTGGAACATAGGCTATACCGGCAAAAATGGTGGTGCAAAACTAGTTCGTCCCAATGGCGAATGGGAAGCCACCAACCAAGGCGGCGTTGTACCTGCATCATTATATCAAGCGCAGATGGAACAGTGAGTAGTAAACAATAAGTAGTAAACAACAAGTAGTTCTCAAAACTGACACAAGTAGCATGGCGAACAGGTGGTTTCCAACTCTCCCACTCGCAATCCTGACAGGTCTTCAAGACCTGTCAGGATTTTTCACAGCTTACAATAGGAAGATAGTATCAATGTTTTATTTAATAACCATGAAGCCCATGAAGGGATTCATGAGCTTGTAGGCTAGTAGTGCCATTTAAAGGTTTATTCATGGGCTAGATCAGTTTTGTGTGTAGTAAAACTATATTTTTGGTTTTTAAAGTTTAACTTAACCAGTTTAAAACAACCAAATGAATATACTTACCTGTGTTCTTCCTTTTAAGAAACAAATTATTCTCATCATAATGTTGATGTCTACATCAACAATTCATGCTCAATATCAAAAAATAATTGCTATACAAACAATTGATACTTCTATCGTTCAAGAACAAGTTTTTATTGGCTATGACTTCCAAAACAAAAAAGATATTACGGGTGCAATATCTTATGCAAATGCCAGTCAGATATACGAAAGAAAAGCAACAGATTTGTTTGATGCCATTCAAGGACAAGTTGCTGGTGTACAGATAGCTAAAGAATCTGGCAGACCAGGTGCATCTAGTTCTGTAATTGCAAGAGGGGTAGGTACTTTTCTCGATTTGCCTTCCCCAATTTATATTGTTGATGGTGCCATTAATGTAAATCCTGATGGGATTAACCCTAATGATATAGAGACGGTTCAAGTAATGAAAGACGCTGCCGCTGCTGGTATTTATGGCCCAGGCTCTACTTTTGGAGTAATAATTATTACCACTAAAAAAGGAAATAGAGTAAAGCCTCGTTTTAATTGTAATATAATAACTACACTTGGCAAGATTGTTAAAAAAATACCAGAAGCATCAGCGGCAGACTATAGACTCTTTAAATTGAAATTGGATGGAATAGGTATAACAGATAGTATTAATCCCAATTTATCCAACAATAATTATCAGGATTTGATAACCCAAACAGCTGTAAGGAATCAGGGTGATTTAAGTATATCTGGTGGCAGCAAAAAACTAAATTACTATATTGGTTTGGGTTATTTGGCTAATAAAGGTATTATCCTGAACTCATGGTCTAACATTGGGAGAGCAAGGTTTAATATTGACTACAATCCTACCCAAAGGCTTTCTTTTGGTGTACGCTTGCAATGTTCTTCTCGTAAAGAAAATAGGTTGGATGAAGCTAAAATAATTCCCTTATTAATTGAGCGTCCCCCTATTTTACCCCTTTACAATTCTGATGGTTCTTATACTAGTCCTATTGCTGGTGTTAGCAATCCAATGGCTATGGCTACCTTGGAAAAGCGTAATTATACCATAAATGACGAAAGTATATATGGCTTTGCCTCTTATAAATTTACTTCATATCTTAAACTAACTATTGATGGGCATCTAACAGATAATCATATTGACTATTTAAATTTTACTCCTTCAAGTATTCTCTATTCTTTGGGAGATGTCACAAAAAACATACTTACTAAAAGCAAATATTCTGCAATACAGGGTTATTTAAATTTCGATAAAACAATTTCTTATAAGCATAGGATTTATGCAATGATTGGATTGAACAAAGGAAAAAAAACACAGTCTAGTCAAAATACTGTTTATCTGCAAGGTTTAACTTATACCTCATCATCTGATAGCTGGTATAAACTAGAATCTGATTTTACACGTGTTGGCTATTCTTATTCAGAAAAATATTTTGTTAATGCTTCTGTCAGCAGAGAAGGAAATGTCCTATTCAATCCTAAATGGTATTATTTTGAAACAGTATCGGCTGGGTGGCGGTTTAGTGAGGAGCCGTTTATGAATAAGTTTAAAAACATACTAAATGATGGAAAGTTACGATTAAGTTATGGTATTACAAACCAAAGTAAAACTGAAACCTATCCAACTGGCAATTATATTATTATTTATTCTCCAAGTCCTGAACAACGTAGTCAACTGAATGCAGGGATTGATTTGTCATTATTTAAAGGTAAATTGAATCTAAGTATTGAAGTTTATTCAAAACAAACTAAAAATGCTTTTATTCAGATGTATTTACCATATTCTTCTGGTTTTTATGCAAGTACAAGAAATAATGGAACTATAAATAATAAAGGGATAGAATTACAATTAAATGCCAATACAATGAAAACTAAGTTATTCTCTTGGGATGTCTCCTTAACTATGTCCTTCAATAAAAACAAGATATCAGATCTTATGAATATGGGAATTGGTGATAATGGAAATATTCGATTATGGAAATTAGGTAATGGAGGTTCTATAGGCGATTTGAATGGCTTTAAAGCATTGGGTGTGTATCAATACGATGCATCAAATGCTTATTCGTCCAATTGGCAGTTGCTCACAACTACTGTAGATAATAACAATGTTTCTTATACACTCAATGGGCAACCTTATAATGGTCCAATTAAAAAAATGACTTCTAATGGCATTACTCTTAAGGGAGGGGATATGATTTGGCAGAATATAAATAATACTTCTGGGCAAGGAGATAGTTCGATTGATGATGGTGATAGAGTAAAAATGGGTAATACCCTACCCAAATGCACGGGAGCAATAACTAATGTATTTAATTACAATCAGTTTTCACTTTCTTTCAACTTCTATTTTAGCTTGGGAAACCAGATTTATAATGGTGAATCTTATGCCGCCAATCAATTGAGCAGTTCTTCAATTACGCCTACGCCAACATTTATAAATGGCGCTTGGACAAAGCAAGGAGATATTACAATATATCCTAGACTAAAACAAAATAGTGGTAATGGTAATACGACAAATCCTAGTAGCCTATATGTAGAAGATGCTTCCTTCATTAAGCTACGCAATATCAGGTTCACTTATCATATACCTCATCCACACTTTTCTGGTTCAAAGAATAGTGAAGTTTCCTTCTATCTTTTTGCCAATAACATAGCCACTTGGACAAAATATTCAGGCTACGACCCCGAAATGTCAGTAACCAATGGCACAACAGCAGGCTATGATTCTGGCAGGTATCCAAGTAAAAAAGAAGTTGGCGTGGGTATTAATATTTCGTTTTAGGAATGTTAACTTTTAAAATGACCGGCTATTCTAGTTCTTCACGGCACTGCAGCTAGTCCACTTCTTCGCGGCTGTCGGCTGTTCGTGGATGTTAAGCGTAGCGCATCCCGAACTGCCAATAAAATGGATTTTTAATCCCATCTCCTCCACTACAACAACTTATTCGCAAAACATACTTGGTACAAGTTAACCCAGTTTGTAACAACAATTCGCTTAAGTAAAATTTCAGGAAAAGAAGATTTTGGAGTAATTATATAGTACCAAGGTCCTTGCGAATGGAAATGTTTATACTGCGTACATTTTCTCTGATGCCATTCTCCAATTTTTCGGTTAGCGGTTGTAGCAACGATAGTAATTGGTTGTTTTTTTCGCTCAGGCTTGTGGTGTCTATCAAATCCACTATTGCCAGTATGTTTGCCAAAGGTACCCTTACAAGTTGAGACTTATTTCCACTTATTATACCAATACTATCATCCCTTTTGGCAATTTCTTCTGCATATTTCACCGTAAGCTTTTCCAATTCCTGTTCGATGGTTACCGCTTTGTCTAGTCGTAAACTTATGGCATGCAGCAACTCTTTTCTTGTTATTGGTTTACATAGATAATCGTCTGCACCCAAATTCATGCCCTGTCTCACATGGGCGTGGCTGTCGTTTGCCGTAAGAAACAGAAATGGCACATGTATATCAGAAACTGCCTCCTTAAAACGTTTTAAAAAATGATAGCCATCCATTTCGGGCATGTTAATGTCGCATAAAACAATATCAGGTTTGATGGTCTTTACCAACTCCAAGGCAACAATTCCATTAGGTGCATACAATACCTCAAACCCTTCCTTTTGAAGTATCCGCACAACTATTTGTGCCATAGTCTCCTGATCATCTACAAGTAAAACGACTCTTTTATTCATGAATGGGAGCTTTAAAAATATTTTAAAAGTATAGAATAACTCTTTATCTAACAAATAATTCCGTTATCCATCAGTGCCATCAATTTCCACCCATACAATGAATCCATTCATCTAAAACATGAATCGATCCATCTAAAACATGAATCGATCCATCTAAAACATGAATCGATTCACCTAAAACATGAATCGTTCCATCTAAAACATGAAGCCATCCATCAAAAACATGAATAATCCACTAAAAATATGAATCGATCCATCTAAAACATGAATCGATCCACTAACACATGAATCAATCCATCTAAAACATGAATCGAACCATCTAAAACATGAATCGATTCATCAAAATCATGAATCAATCCATCTAAAAAATGAATCGATTTATCAAAATCATGAATCAAGCCATATAAAACATGAATCGATTCATCAAAATCATGAACAAGTTTAGAAATCTAATCACTCACCACTAATCACTTATAACTGCGTCTAAGCCACATAAAGGAGAATATAGCTGTAAGCAAACAGAAGAAACGGAGGATTAGGAAGAATATTGAGGAATAATTGTAGCCAGGAAAGTGAATGGGCTGATGGGTTAATGCAGCAGAAGCCACATCCCACCAAAACAAAACAATCATTACAATTGTCAGAATGATACTACCCGATAGCTCTTTGGAGAAGAAGAGCAATGGAAGGATGATTACTAATAGATTCTTTACGGCAAAAGGGATATTGGTAGAGGCAAGCTTTAAAAGACCTTCGAAGGATACATTAAAACCAAAGTTTTTAGCCATCATATACAATCCATAATATTCTCTGCAAGCAGAAACCACGAAGAATAGCAGGCAAACATTTGTAGCCATTAATATGCTCTTGCAGTATGCTTTATATTCATTCTTGATGAATAAGAGTACTAATAATAAAACCGGTGCCAAGTAAGAGTAACCTACATCTGTAAATTCCATGTGTTAATAGTTTAAAGTCGTAAGTCGATAGTCAAGAGTCGAAAGGGTAGAGTTATAAGTAAAGAGTAGACGCATAGTCGCAAAGATTACTCTCCAATACTTTCGACTCTTGACTATCGACTTACGACTTTCTTTGCCATGTTTGAAAACTGTAACCATAAGCATGTTTTGCATCAGGATTAAAGTTCTCTTCAAACTCCAAATGCCATTCGTTAGGAGGGAGTTCGGGATAGCTAGTATCACCTTCAATGGTGGTGTGTACCCTTGTGAGATAAACCTTATTTGTTATAGGTAATGTCTGATTGTAAATTTCGCCGCCACCAATAATCATTACCTCATTATAATCTTCCTTTTTACAAAGTGCTATAGCCGCATCGATATCTGGAACTACAACAATGCCCTCTGCTGTATAATCTTGTTGACGGGTAATTACTATATTCAGCCTGCCATTAAGGGGCGTATTCCCCAAACTGTAGAATGTTTTCCTACCCATTACTACTGGCAATGCCCAAGTCTTGTTTTTAAAATGCTTCATGTCATTGGGTAAAGTCCAAAGCAAAGCAAAGTCCTTTCCAATAATGTTATTTGTAGATGCTGCAACTATGTGGGAGACTATCATGTTTTTCAGTTAACAGTTAACAGTGAACAGTGAGCAGTGAGCAGTGAACAGTGTGTAGTAAACAGTAGGCAGTAAAGTTGTAATACTGATAACTGCTAACTGTTCACTGTACTAAACTGCTACCGGTGCCTTAATGCCTAGATGACACTGGTAGTTTTCTAAAGTAAAGTCGGCGTAAGTAAAGTTGAATATGTCTTTAATATCTGGATTTATCCGCATTGTTGGTAATGGAAAAGGCTCACGACTCAATTGTAAATTAGCTTGCTCTATGTGATTATTGTATAAATGCACATCACCAAAGCTGTGTACAAAGTCGCCATATTCTAGTCCGCAAACCTGTGCTATCATCATAGTCAATAAAGCATAAGAAGCAATGTTGAAAGGAACGCCAAGAAAAACATCGGCACTACGTTGGTATAGCTGACAGCTCAATTTACCATCGGCTACATAAAACTGAAATAGTGTATGGCAAGGCATCAATGCCATCTCTGGCAAGTCGGACACATTCCAGGCACTTACTATCAATCTGCGGCTATCTGGTGTTCGTTTTATCTGATCAATAACATCGCTAATCTGGTCTATCACTTTGCCATCTTTGCCTTGCCAACTTCTCCATTGTTTGCCATAAACAGGTCCAAGGTCGCCATTCTCATCTGCCCATTCGTCCCAAATGCCCACACCGTTTTCTTTAAGGTAAGCAATATTGGTACTTCCTTTTAAAAACCAAAGAAGTTCATGAATAATACTTTTAAGGTGTAATTTCTTGGTGGTAACCATTGGGAATCCATTCTGTAGGTTAAACCGCATCTGGTAGCCAAAGCAAGAAATGGTTCCTGTGCCAGTTCGATCGGTCTTTTGAGAACCGTTATCTATTATATGTTTAAGAAGTGTATGGTATTGTTGCATGACCGCAAAGTAATTAACTGTGAAAGATGATTAATATATTGTTAATCACAAGTTGTTAGGAAATAAGATTAACCACAAAGGACACTAAGGTTTACGCTAAGGACACAAAGTATTGGAGGGAAATAGCGTTTCACTTTAAGGACACAAAGGTGGGAGTATTAAAAAAGAAAGAATTGGTTACAACACAAACAACTTTAATAATATCCAGACTATTGGTGTTGCCACCAAAAGAGAATCGAATCTATCTAAGAATCCTCCATGCCCTGGCATTATCTGTCCGCTGTCTTTTATGTTTGCCAAGCGTTTTAGCTTACTCTCTAGCAAATCTCCTAGCGTTCCTACAATGGCTGCCGTGGCTGAGATAATGAGCAAAAGTTTACAATTGTTGATATTAAAAAGGTATTTACAACCAAGTGTTACCACCGCAATTGCCAATACTGCTCCGCCAATAGTTCCTTCCCAAGTCTTCTTTGGTGAGATAGGAGAGAGGGGTGTTTTGCCTATAAAGGAACCCACTATATAGGCCATCGTATCATTAATCCAAATAGAAGCTATTAATATGATGGGTAATAAATAACCTGGGGTAATGGCAACTTCATCCAAGTTAGTAGAAGCCGTCCAAAGACGCATCATTAATCCCCAACTAAGCGAAATGTATATTAATCCGCACAATGAATAGCTTATTACCTTTAGGTTGAGTTGTTTCTTTATAACAATCTCGGTTAGGCAAAAGATGATGGTAAATAGTTGTAGCCCATACCAACCTACACCATGTAGCGTGATACGCCCAATATGAAAACTATTGTCTGTATTAAATAACACAAAACACCATCCCAAAAGCATGATTCCATTGCGGTGAAAGGTGGATATTGTTTTATAATCTGGATTAATCAATGCCATTATCTTTTGATATTCTAGCCAGCACCCAAAATGAATAACTGTGAATAAACCTAAGAAAGTCCATTGATTATAGAATAACCCTGTTAGCATTATCGCAGCAAATATCACCGCCGTTAATGCCCTTGTTTTAAATACTTGTAAATTGAAAGCCATATTTTTAGTTATGAGTTATAAGTCGTAAGTCGATAGTCGTAAGTCAAAAGTAGAAGTATTCACCTCATGACTTCCGACTATCGACTTTCAACTTACGACTAGTTTAATAGTGTATTATTAAGTAAATCTTTTGCTAAGTCTTTAAGGGTGTTTGGTACATACACTTCAATGTCTCCAAAGTGATAAATGCTATCTTTCTTGTTTAGAATATGTACCGGAATATTGTTTTCCTCTAGCATTCCTTGTACAATGTTCGCTTCGGCAAAGCTGCGAATCTTCATCAATAAGTACCAATCTTTCATTTAATGTGGTTGTTTTATATGTTTTGAAATTCTTTGTTTGCTAAAAACGCTACACTTTCTTTCTTAAACTGATACAGAAAGCCTGCTAATAAAACCATTCCCAATAAGCAAATCCAAATGGGGAAGTGGTCTTCTAAAGCATCTTTTGTCAGTTTTCCCTTCAAGGAGGACATATACAAATAGGTTACTGCAACCGCATTATTTAGAAAATGTGCCAATATATTCAGCCAGATACTTTTGCCATAATAGTACAATAATCCTAAAACTATGCCCAACATTGCCCTTGCCAAAAAGCCATAATAGCTCATGTGTATGGCACTGAATATGATGCTGGTAAGTATGATGGCTACCCAAGGATTACGAAACCAGTCTCCAAAAAAGCGTTGCATCATGCCTCTAAAGAAAGTTTCTTCTACTACAGCTGGTATCAAAGCAATCATGCACAAAGCAATCAGATAGTCCTTCGCATTGGTCATTTTAGCGATAGCAAATACTTGTTCTGCATATTCATCCTCAGCTTGTCTAAACTTTTGTTGCCAATGTTTGGGTATAGGAATGCGTTCGTTTAGGTCGCCCAAAGCACTCCCAACAAACAGTGCCATCCATGCTATTAATACCACTAATCCTATCTGTTGCCAAGATATATTTATATTGAATCCTAGATAGGCGAAAGGCTTTTTATAAGCAATCAATCCAAAGAGAAATGCTGGCAAAAAGAACATCAAGATAGTAGAAACCAGTTGCATCACTTTCATGGCATTGGCATTAGCTGGGTCTAGCAATGCTTTTGTCATGTCAAAAACACTTACATGTGGCATCATCGTTTTCACTACCACAATAGTTGCCACGCTTCCAACCACTATTCCTACACCAATAAGTGCCAATAATAATCCAAATTGTGAAAAGTAATGAATGGGTGCAGGCTCGTAAAATGGTATTGTTTCAATGGGTTCAGTAGGCACAAACTCTTCCACATTTTCTGGGGGCAATGGTGGTAAATATTCTTCTTGTTCTTCCATATATTCTTAGTTAGAGATTAATGTTTAGTGATTAATGATATGCAGTTGTTCCTAAACGTTAATCACCAAACGTTAATGCAGTTCTATATATTTGCTCAAAGTGGCGAATTTACAAGTATCCACTAAACATTTATCACTAAACATTAATCATTCAAATTGGTATTAATAGATAAAATAGAATTACCCGATTTTCCTTTGCTACTCGCTCCAATGGAAGACGTTAGCGACCCTCCTTTCAGGGCCGTTTGTAAAGACAATGGTGCCGACCTCATGTACACGGAGTTTATAAGTAGCGAAGGGTTGATAAGGGATGCCATTAAAAGTAGACAGAAGCTAGATATTTTTGATTATGAACGTCCTATTGGTATACAAATATTTGGTGGCGATGAAGATAGCCTTGCCTTAGCTGCTAAGATTGTAGATGTTACCAACCCTGATTTATTGGATATTAATTATGGTTGCCCGGTAAAGAAAGTGGCTTGCAAGGGTGCAGGTGCCGGCGTACTTAAAGATGTAGATTTGATGGTGCGATTAACCACTGCTGTGGTAAAAGCTACCAACCTTCCTGTTACTGTAAAGACTCGTCTAGGTTGGGATGATGATACAAAAAACATTGAAGAAGTGGCCGAACGTTTGCAAGATTGTGGCATTAAAGCTTTGGCTATACATGGGCGTACCCGTAGCCAAATGTATAAGGGCGAGGCGGACTGGACACTGATTGCAAAAGTGAAAAACAACCCAAGAATACACATTCCTATCTTCGGAAATGGCGATATTGATAGTCCACAAAAGGCTGTAGAATATAAGAACCGGTATGGGGTGGATGGCATTATGATTGGCAGGGCAGCTATTGGTTATCCGTGGATTTTTAGGGAGATAAAACATTATGTACAAACGGGACAGTTATTGGCTAGTCCTACCTTGGAAGAAAGGGTGGAAGTGAGCAAGAAACACCTGCGCAAATCGGTAGAATGGAAAGGAAAGATAGTGGGCATCAATGAAATGAGGCGACATTATGCTAATTACCTGAAAGGATTACCCAATATAAAAGAGTTTAGAAATAGATTGGTTACCGTAAAAGAGGTAGAGGAAGTTGAGGCGGTATTGGATGAGGTAAAAGCTTATTACCAAGGTTTCGAAATAGAAAGAAGCCCAATAGAGTTGATTAATTACCATGAAAAATGCCCTGTTTAAAGCTTGTAGAAAACTCTTTAGTGTCATAAGAGTTCGTTAGATAGGCCCAAAAGTATCTTTAACGTCATCAACGAAGTCGGATGACACTAAACGCTTCCATTTAGTGTCATCAGACTTCGTTACACGAGGTAAACGTTTCCATTTAGTGTCATCAGACTTCGTTAGACGAGGTAAATGTTTCCATTTAATGTCATCGGACTTCGTTGGATGGCATAAATGGAAACGTTTAGTGTCATCAGACTTCGTTAGGGCAGTTAAATGGGTTCATTTATAATGTATTTTGATATTGTGGTCTTCAAAAGAGTTTTTTGGGGTTGATATAAGGGTTGGTTTGGAGGGAAAAGAGATAAATTATTGGGGGTAGGATTGAAATTGTTTTTTTGAGTTTATCTCGAGTTAATAAAAGGAATGGTGTTGTGGAAAGAGAGATTTTGGAGACTTCCATCAGAAGGTTTGAATTGATATTATAGAAATCAGTATTATTGTCATGAATTAACTCAAAAGTATTTTCATGATAATCAATAAAACCATAATTATACTCGGACTTATACTAATAGTCATTTTAGTCTTTATTTTTTTAAGAAATAAATTTCCAAAAGAACACCAAATAATTAATGAAAATACAGTTGATTCAACTAGACAAACTATCCCCGATTCGGCTACTAGCTTTGGATACAAGTGTATGTGGTTCGCTATAAAATCAACCGATCAACAGAAAGTCATAGAACTTTTGAAAATTAAAAAAATAACAAAGTGTAATTGGAAATTCGGTATTGATAAAGCATATAACGGCTCAATATTTATTACACCTCCAATTAATGGTTGGACATTGGTCTGTGGCTTGGGACTTCCTGAAAGTGATAATAAAGATGGCATTAATAACGTAAAAGAGATTTTAAAAACGTTAAGCCGGGAGTTTGGTGAAGCACAATTCTTTTGCACACATAGAGTAGTAGAATATCACTGTTGGATGAAGGCAATTAATGGGCAGGTTACTAGAGTGTACTCATATCTTGGTGAGGCAGGTGAGAATATTGCAATTGAAGGTGTTCCTACTGAATTTGAGAAGAAATATAAACTATTCAATAGTTTTTCTAAGGAGGCGAAGAGTGAGAAGTATTTTGAAGATTCAAATTTAGTACTCCCAAATGAAGAGTTAGTTATGCAAATTGCAGGAGCTTGGAGTATCGATCCGTCACAACTTGAGAACAGAAAGGATTTGTCTCAATCTTTAGGGCTAATTGGAGAGAAATGAAGAAAAAACATATACTCACAGTCTCTATTACAGATACAGTTCTTGAAATGAAAAGCTCCAATAAGCTATGTTTAATGTTAACAAAGAATAACAATCCAATCTCCTCCAAATATACCCTCAAAAAGTTTAGGTTTAATTATTGAGTACTTACATTTGAATCAAATGAGTAGCACATTGAAAAAGGTATTGGTAATTGACGACGAAATTAAATTGAGGAACCTTTTGGCGCGCATTATAAGGGCGGAAGGATTTGATGTTATTGAGGCTGGTACATTGAAAGAAGGCTCTAAGCTTTTGGCTACTAAAGAAGTGGACATCATTTTGTGCGATGTGAAGCTGCCTGATGGTAATGGGGTAGATTTTATCTCTCTTATAAAGCCAGTATACCCATCTGTAGAAATCATTCTATTAACTGCTTATGGTAATGTGGCTGATGGTGTAAAAGCCATTAAGAACGGTGCGTTCGATTACATCATGAAGGGCGATGATAATGATAGGATTATTCCATTATTGAACAACGCTTACGAAAAGGTTAATCTACAAAAGCGCGTAGAAAAACTAGAAGAACAGGTGGGTAAACGCTACAGTTTTGAAAGCATTCTTGGTTCCTCATCGCTTATACAGGATGCCATAAACCTTGCAAAAAGAGTAGCCCCAACCGATGCAACCGTATTGTTATTAGGAGAAACAGGCACTGGAAAAGAGGTGTTTGCGCAGGCAATACACAACAATAGTAAGCGTTCGGGCAAGCCTTTTATGGCGCTAAACTGTAGTGCATTTGGTAAGGAGATATTGGAAAGTGAAATATTTGGACATAAGGCAGGTGCGTTTACCGGGGCAATAAAGGATAAGAAAGGACTGATAGAAGAAGCGAGTACTGGAACCCTTTTTCTGGATGAGATTGGGGAGATGCACATAGACCTTCAGAGTAAATTGCTAAGGGTATTGGAAACGAGCGAGTTTATAAAAGTAGGTGATACTAAGTCCACCAAAGTAAGTGTACGTATTGTAGCAGCTACCAATAGAGATTTACAATTGGAAGTGAAGGAAGGGAAATTTAGGGAGGATCTATACTACAGATTGAATGTATTTACCATCTATTTACCTGGCTTGAGGGATAGGAAAAAGGATATACCGTTGCTTGCTAATCATTTCTTAGAAATCTTTGCCAATAAATCTAACCGACAAATCACTAAGATGAGCGATGAGTTTTTGTCTAACCTTCAAAAGCACGATTGGAAAGGTAATATCCGTGAGCTGAAAAATGTGATGGAGCGTGCAGTAATCCTATCTGATAGCGATGAATTAACCATCAATGATCTACCGATCGATATGCAGTCCCTTCATAATGATAGCAATAAACTACTCTCTGCCTTCGATTTGGCTAGTGTAGAAAAACTACACATACAAAGGGTTATGAATCATTGCAAAGGCAACAAAACAGAAGCCGCACGCTTGCTTAATATTGGCTTAACAACACTATACAGAAAGATAGAAGAATACAAGATTAATTAAGAGAGTTTCAACACATATTATTTTCTTAAACACATAGGAACATAGGGAGATAGGAAACATAGAGCTTGGTTATTATAATAGGGACACATAGAAAATACTCAATTAGTTTAGTATCTTCTATGTGTCCTTTTCTTTTCCAATTATCAGCCCAAATACAATGTTTCCTATCTCCCTATGTTCCTATGTGTTAAAACCCTTTTTCTTCTCCGTAAAAAACAGCACAGCCCTATCATAATGAAAAGAATCCTTCCAAAATGGGGTGGTATTGTTGTGCTGCCGTTTTTATTATGAAAAAATATTTTTACTTTTTTTCAGTTTAGAAAGAGCCATAGCAAACCAAAAAATACAAAACATACCCCAATATGGCATTTTATTAGTGTCAAGTACTGCATTGCGCCGTATGATTCAACCTTTTTTGTTGAAATAAAAGTTTACTATAAACAAAAGTGTATGAATCCTCATTTAAAAAAAGTTACAGCTGCGGGTCTCTTAGTTACTATCGGTATCATCTTCGGCGACATCGGAACTTCTCCGCTCTACGTGTTTAGTGCCATCATTGGCGCCAACAAAATTGAACCCGCTCTCGTTTATGGCGGCGTATCTTGTGTGTTTTGGACGCTTACCCTTCAAACAACTTTCAAGTACATTTTACTTACACTTCAGGCAGATAACAAAGGCGAGGGGGGCATCTTTTCTTTGTATGCTTTAGTTTGGCGTTACCGTCATTGGTTATATTTCCCTGCCATCGTTGGTGCAGGAACTTTATTGGCCGATGGTATCATAACGCCGCCTATCTCTGTTGCTTCGGCTATTGAGGGGTTGCATGGTGTTCCGGGCTTAGAAAGTATCATCGTTCCCGGAAATTCTACTACTATAGGTATTGTAATAGCCATTATATCGCTCTTATTCTTCTTCCAACAGTTCGGAACAAAGGTGGTTGGTAGTTCTTTTGGGCCAATCATGTGTATTTGGTTTGCCATGATAATGACTTTGGGAATAATAAACATTGCACATTACCCACACATACTTTCAGCCCTAAACCCTTATTATGGTGTTGAATTATTGATGGATCATAAGGTGGGAGGCTTCCTGATATTAGGTTCTGTTTTCTTATGTACAACTGGTGCTGAAGCTTTGTATTCTGACCTTGGACACTGTGGTAAAAAGAATATACAAGTAAGTTGGATGTTTGTAAAGATTGCTTTGTTAGCTAACTATTTTGGTCAGGGTGCTTGGATGTTGCGTAGCGATAATCCTGAACTGTTTCATGACGCAATGAACAATAAATTTCTTGTTATGAAAGGTGTTACTGCGCTAAATCCTTTCTTCGAGATGATGCCTCATTGGTTCTTATTACCCGGAATTATTATCTCTACCTTGGCAACCATTATTGCTAGTCAGGCGTTGATAAGTGGATCGTTTACGCTAATTAGTGAGGCTGTAAGTATGGGATTCTGGCCTAAGATTACCATTAAGTTTCCTACCAACATCAGGGGGCAGATATACATTCCAAGCATCAACTGGTTATTGTGGGCAGGTTGTGTGGGTATGATGTTATACTTTCAAGATTCAGAAAAGATGCAGGCGGCTTATGGGTTTTCTATCACGGTTGCCATGTTGATGACCACATTATTGATGTTCTATTATATGAAGTTTGTGAAGAAATGGATGCAGCCAATTATTTTCTTAATTCTAATGATATTCTTAACGGTAGAGTTCTCTTTCTTCTTGGCTAACGTAACAAAGATTAAGAATAGATGGCCATTCCTAATCTTCGAAGTAGCCTTAATCTTCATTATGTATATCTGGTTTAAGGCTAAAAAGATAACAAACAGGTTCTTACAATTTGATAATTTGTCAAACTATATTCCTGCTTTGGATGCATTAAGTGTAAACCATGATGAACCCAAATATGCCACCCATTTGGTTTATTTAACCAAGGCAAACAATAAGAAGGCTATTGAAAAGAGGGTTATGGAATCTATCCTTACCAAAAGACCAAAACGTGCCGATGTGTATTGGTTTCTACATATAGAAAGAGCCGATGACCCTTATACAATGGAATATGAAGTGGTAGAAATAGAACATGATAAGATAATACGTATCGAATTTAAGCTTGGTTTCCGTATACAACCACGTATTCATTTATTGTTTAAAAAGGTAATGGAAGATATGGTAGAACACCATGAATTGAATGTGGATGCTAATGCTAGTGAAGTAGCATTTAATAAACACAACATCTCTGGCGATATCAGGTATGTAATAATTAAACGATTCTTATCAGTAGAAAATGAATTTTCTTTGACTGAAGGCTTCATTTTAAATGCCTATTTTGCTATTGGCAGTTTGGCACAATCAGACAAAAAAGCATTTGGACTTGATTGGAGCGATACTGATATAGAAAAAATTCCATTGGTTTTAGCACCAATACAACACATTCCACTTAAACGAATTGGGCATATTTAACCAGCACAAATTGTTGCTATCCATTTTGGCTGTCACTAACTTAAATGTTAGGGCAGCCTTTTTTAATTTTAGACATAAAACTATTTGTACGGGTACAAATCCCATTTGTACGTGACAAAATCCTATTTGTACGTGACAAAATCCCATTTGTACGTGTGCAAATCCCATTTGTACGGGTACAAATCCCATTTGTACGAGACAAAATCCCATTTGTACGGGTACAAATGCTATTTGTACGAGACAAAATCCAATTTGTACAGGTACAAATGCCATTTGTACGTGACAAAATCCAATTTGTACGTGACAAACGCATATTTGTTATTTATTTACTCAAATAATTCAATTGATAATTGACAATTATCAACCTATTGTGTTGGTCCTGCATCTACAGATGCTTCAATGACTGATTGAATATTAGAAGGAACATTACTAAAGAAGTTATAGCCTGTTGCAGCTTCAATACTATCAACCGATACTCGGTAATAATCCCATGTGTGTGCATTTACACCCTGGTTATTGGGCATATCTACAGCAATAACTCTGGTGCTAGTAGTCACTCTATTCACATCATTAACACCAACAGGTAGCACTATTGCTACTTTCCAGTAATGTGCGTATACATTTATTTTACCCTTGTTTATGGTTAAACTATCGCCTCCATTACTGCCGGTGCCTCCCGAACCATAGCCACCTGCAACAATATACAATTCATTTCCCTGCGACATTAAAGTACGACAATAGGTTTCGAAACTTACCCATGTCTGTTGATTAAGTATTGGCGCTTGCGGTGTAATGTTCGTCATTATAAAAGTGGCTCTATTGTCAGAATCAGATCCATCTCTATCTTCAGAAGGACAAAGATGGCCTCTGTCAAAACCTGTATTTGTGTAGTTACTCGTTGTTACTTTAGTATATCCTGTGGGCAATGATGCATCGGAGGTAAAGCAATCGCATCGGGCAGCACTCCCTTTCCAGGCGCTGCTGAGGTGCCAGCTAGTCCAATTTGGTGCGCCATAACTATTGTTGTAAGACACGGTATATTGACTCTTGGCAATCAAATAATTGTTAGAATCGGTAGTGTTTGTTGTGGCATTACTAGGATTGCCCATCGCCATATTATCGTCTCTTGTAGGAACGGTGTCCGAATTGGTTACTGCGCAACCACAATTGGCAGTCCCAAAAGTACTTATGCGTTTATTGGCGCCAATACCCGCAATGGCGATGTCGTCAATATTCAATCGGCCGCCACTAAGTTTTCTAATTTGAAAGCGGAGTTTACCGGGGTACGTTTTAATAAATGTTACCATTTTAAATCCTTCGTCTTTCGTTACAACGCTATCACCCATTCTTTGCCATGTTGTTGCATTGTCTGTAGAACAATATATTGCCCATGTAGAAGGTGCATCATTGCCATAACGTGCATGGTACAGTGTAATAACTTTTGTATTGCCTGTGTTATAATCAAAGTTCATGGACACAGTTCCCTGATTGGTAATACGTATACTCTTATTGCCGTTTTTTTTATCTGATAATGATTCACCAATTAATGCGTCATCAAATATCCATTCTCCAGATGAGAGCGAAATATTTTCCTTATGATAATATTGCTTAGTCCCTTGTTCTACGCTTTCCCTTACCGGATTTACAGCTTGAGCCGTAGAAGTAAAACTTACAGCGAAACAGATGAGTAGCATAACAAAAAACCTTACATGACAATTAAGTTTCTGTGCAAGAAAAATAGTAGGTAAGATCATAGTGGAGTGTTTGCTTCAAAAATAACAGGAATTTATTGATAAAAAACACAACTGTATAGATATGAGTTATCGGTTGTTAGTGGTTAGTTGGTAAGATGTCGGTTGTTAATGAAAGTTGTGAGTTTTGAGCTCTGATTTTTTGGAATTATAAAAGGGTCGTAAGTTGAAGTGAATCTTCCTTACGACCCTTTTATTTTCTTATGCATTAACTTACTTGCTAATAGCTATTTGTTGATATCTCAGAACGCTGATCTAATTACTTTCCTTCCTTTTCCTTCATCTTCATCATTCCTATTATTTGTTTCATGGTTTTATCCATTCCTTCGGCACTACCATCCAGGAAGATTACATTACCACTACCCAATTCAGCAAAGTTTTTAATGGCTTCTGTCCACATGCTGAACAATATTACATTGGTATCCAAATTAGCTTCTTTCATCTGTTCAGCCGCCTGACTCATACCACGTGCAACTTCTTCTCTAAATAGGGCAACACCCTGACCGCGTAACCTTGCAGCTTCTTTCTCAGCTTCCGCAGATATTTTAATGGCATTTCCTTCTGCTTCTGCCGATTTAGTCTTTGTTATCAATAATGCTTGTCCTTCATTTTCAGCAGCAGCCTTCAAGTTATTACTAGCCACCACTTTACTCATACTATCCATTACAGCCTTATCGAAAGTAATATCATTAATCTGTAAATCCTGTAAATGATAGCCCCATTCTTCTAGCGAATGATCTATTTGTTCTTTTACATAATCAACTATCTCCCTACGGGCAGTTAATATTTCTGCTTGTCGCTTTGTTGCCACAAAAGCACGTATGGAGCCTTCTACCGTTCTTATCAAAGCCTGCATTAAGTCCTTATCGCTAATAAATTTAAATGCAACCTTCTTCACTGTTTCTTCATCAGCATTCTGCACAGAATACAATAGCATACTTTTAAAGTAAACATTTGCCTGATCGATAGTTACTGCTTGAAATTCTAGCTCTACGCTTCTGTTTTGTATGCTGATACGTTTATAAATTTGCTCAATTACAGGGATCTTAAACCTTAATCCAGGTAATAAAATCCGTTTGTACTTGCCAAACATTACTATTACCGCAATTGTACCCTGATTTACTGTTAGCAAACCACTAAAGCCAATAAAGACTAGCAAGAATAGCCACCATAAACTAAATAAATGTTCCATGATTATAATTTGGGGGGAAGGTAATAGGATTAAATCCAATTATCATTGATGTTTATAACTAATAGAGTTTATATCAATTAGAAATATTATACTCACATGCGAAATAATTTGGCTAATGAATCGTTTAAATTAGCATGGAATTAGGTAAGTACGAAAATTGGTCAAGAAACCCAATTCGTTTTGTTGCAATGACAGGTTATGTTC
>CANCVE010000078.1 GCA_947381435.1 Chitinophagaceae bacterium | reverse complement strand
AAATAAATATCTTGATTTATTCCTGTTACAGAAGCTTCTTTATTATGTGGAGCCGCTTGGTCAAACTCTCTAAGGAATTCATAAGCAGTCCATTCTTTTTTATTTTCTTCTTTGATTTTCCAAAATAGGAACGTACTTATGGGAAAGTCACCCATTATTGAATCGAATAGTTTTTCAATTCCGTAAGTTCCCCAAACGAATTCTCTTTGTATCGCTGGTAAAAAAGTAGTCCTGTTTAAATACTCGTTTGTTACTTCACTAATTGTCTTGGGTATGTAACTCATTTTTTTTATTTTTTATATTAATTCAAAGGTTTATTAGAATTATGACTAACGATTGTGTTGACGCAGGTTTGTTATCAAAGTCTAATTTTCTAATTATCCTTCAAACCCTTTGCGAGCATCATTTCAGTAGCGAATATAGTGTTTTATTTCAGTGAGTACAATTTGTTTTGTTACATATACGTACACAATGTATTGTTGGGGTACGTACTTATTGTATTGTTGCGCAGGCTAAATTATCATTTCTTCTCCTTTTTCTTCCCCCGCTATTCAACGTCAAACTCGCTACCATCTTCGCTCCTCTTATGAGCCTAATGGTTATTAATCCCCTCGCACAATTGCTCCTAAGGCATCACTTTTATATTTATCTTACTACTAATAACTAACCCCAAACAAATAGCTCAATATAAACAACAAACTTAAAGTTACAATTTCAGGTTTGTTGCAAAGAAAATGGAGGCACTTTGCTTGTCATGCCGTAAGCATCTCATACTAATTTATCTGCAACTGCCAATGTTTGGCAAACCAAATTTCTTTAAAATAAAATAATTGCACATTTTCGGCTAGATTTCTACGAAATGACAATTCGAGAAGGTTACTTCTTTTTGTAGTGTGTCTGAATGAGGATTAGATTGATTTTAGGATTTTTAAGACTTACCTGTTTTTTAATCCTAAATATCCTTTAAACCCTGATTCAGACAATTATTGCATCTGAATTAGGATTAGGTTTACTCCTTTGATTAGTTTTCACATAATCGGGGAGAAACATAGAGTGGCAACAACCTTTCGAAGTTTGTTACCACTTACAAGCAACCCAAACAAACATCGCCCTCATACTGTAATGCTTTTAAATAAAACCACCAGAACCCCTTCTAATATCATCAGGCTCCTCGATAAGTCCATCAATACTCCTGCGCAAATCATCAGGTACCTCGATAAGTCCATCGATACCCCTGCGCAAATCATCAGGCACCTCGATAAGTCCATCGGTACCCCTACGCAAAAAAAAGGCACCTCGATAAGTCCATCGATACCCCTGCGCAAATCGGCAGGCACCTCGATAAGTCCATCGATACCCCTGCGCAAATCGACAGGCACCTCGATAAGTCCATCGGTACCCCTGCGCAAAAAAAAGGCACCTCGATAAGTCCATCGACACCCCTGCGCAAATCATCAGGCACCTCGATAAGTCCATTGATGCCCCTGCGCAAATCAGCAGGCACCTCGATAAGTCCATCGATACCCCTGCGCAAATCATCAGGTACCTCGATAAGTCCATCGATACCCTTGCGCAAATCGACAGGCACCTCGATAAGTACAATGAGCTGCCTGATGAAAATAAATAGGGATGAAGCAGTATTGTCGCAGTTTTCCCCTCAAAAAAAGGAGGCAAAAAGGGTAAAGTTATCCACATATTGTTGTTGTATTGAATAATGCCTCCAACTTCATTTAAAGTGCTACTACAATTGTGGTATTTAGTTCGTTTAAAACTTTAAATCGATACAAAATGTCTACAAGTAATTGGTCACGTACTGACAACTTTATTAAAATCGCTGCTGTTAAAAGTAATATTGGCGCAAAAGGAATCTTCAACACACTCGATGTAAAACTTCATGGCGGCATTGCCGATCCTGATATTCTTGGATATTACAATATCTTCCATCCTTGTAATGTGCAATACAATTCGGATTATGCCGTTTGGGACGGGCTACGAAGTACTAACTTGGGAAAAACATTGGGTGTGGTGCAGTTGATAGACCAATTACGATCTACCAATGCAAAGACCTGGGATGTAGCCATACAAGTGGTATATCCGGATACTACCACTCAGTATAAACACGTACTTCCGCACAGACGCCTTCACTTTCAAACAGGCACTATAGAAAACAGGGTAGCAGCCGTTACTAACCTCATTTCTGCCATTGGCACAGATGCTAGCTTGGCTTCGGTAAAAACAAGCGCATCCGCTTTTTTGGTACTGATTGAAACAGCTATTCTTAAACAAAAGGATCAGATAACAGAAATTGATACGGCGATCACTAATTTGGATAAATCTTGTAATGATGCATCGGAAGAAGCGTTTGGTATTTTTGGTAGCCTCATTGCTAAGTTTAAAAAAACGCCTAAATCTGTAGACGCTTATATGCCAGTATCGCTATTGCAACATATAGTGCAACTTTCTTTTAAAATTACGCTTAAAAACATGTTGGCAAAACCATTGTTTACCCGCAAACTAAATCCTGTAAAGAACATGATTAGAGGCACTAATGTGGGCACGTTTGCCATAAAATGCTTTTTTAATAATGGTCTGTCCGACAGACCAGAAGTGGGCGCACCGATTATAACAATAGAGGCAGATAGCACTAAAGACTTTAATCCTACCGATGCGGGCTATACTGATTTGAAACGCCATTTTCATGTAATTAATACGGGCATTTTAGAAGAAGCAGTACAGATAGATATAATGGTGGTCAATTAGATATGAGATATTAGTTATGAGATATTAATTGTGAGTTGTTAGACAACTTTCATATTGAAACTTATCAATGACTATCCGCTATTTGGTATTAACAGTGTTTCTACCCTGTGAACGTCATTTCGACGATAGGAGAAATCTCATGGAATAATATCGGAGGCTTTGCGTTGTAGTATGACCTAATTGGTTCAATTAGATTTCTCCTATCATCGAAATGACGCAAAGACTAGGGAGAAGATGTAAGCGAATTGCCAAATAGCGGATAGTCAATAACTTATCACTATAATAGTAGCCGAAAACATAATGTTTTTTTTAGACTTACCTTTTAGGAGCTGTTTGAGTTACTTATTTGATATTCTTAACTAAGTAATTCTAACCCAAATTCCGCAATAGACTCGTGACGAAAGTTTCAAATACAAAAAAGACAAGTATTTGAGAAGATTTTTTGACTGAAAGCATAATAAATTCTGTTGAGGGAAAATAAATCAATCAAATATTTGTATTTGAAGTAGTTGAAACTTGCAGTAGAGTTCTAATGCGGAATTTGGGTTAAAACAATTAACTCAAACAGTTTCTTAATCATCAATACATAAATTGGCTTGTAATGATAAATAAAAAAATAGAACACCAGTTGCGCACCATTTCATTTGATTATGATGAGACAAAGGCTGAAATGCCTTTTGAAAAAGAGTTGTTGGATGCTTACATAAAGCTTCATGACGACTTGTATGCCGTAGATAGAAAGGGCAGCAAATTAATTTATGATTATAAGGAAGTAGAGGAAGAACTGGCAATTGTGGACAAAACATTTGCGCCTTTGGAAGTGAAAATAAACGGTTTCTTAGAAGAGCTTCTGCTTGCCAGAGAGAATAAGAATGTTTCATTTTTGATGGATGAAGGATTTCAATACAGGTTGAGCACGTATGACAAAGAGATAAATTATTTTCATGATAATTTATATAAGCCGATGGGGGACAAAGTACATGAAATTGAAAACGACTACAAAGTATTTGATGCTGATTCAGGTACCTTAAATGCAAACTTTGAAATTTATGAAGAAGGATTGGCAGCCACACTTAACGAAAATTATAACGACTGCGCAATAGATTTATGTACTTATGATGAAGACGAACAAGAGTTTAGGGGAGGAATGGATAAGTTGTGGGAATATGAAACTTTTAAAAACACTTTTATTGATAAATACAACCAAATAGCCAATCATGTAAACGATGTTTATGCCGAAGGAATGAAATTGCAGGTACTGATAAATGAACTGCGTGATGATGAAGGATTATTGGACGGTTCGATATCTGATAGTTACCAAAATGGCACCGGGGATGCAAGCAAAAAGCCTATCTACTTTGTGGAGTCCACCGATGAGACGGTGAAAGAGTTTGTAAATAAGTATGGGGCAATAGCAGCTTCCGATGTTAAAACAGTGGTAATCTCTGTGGATATGGAAGTAATAGAACAGGGAAATAATGTGATGATATGCGAACTACTTGCTGGGCTGCAACACTACCCTAAGCTGATAGAAAAATTGATTTTTGCCATCCAAATTGATATTTTAGATCACGATGGATTGGTGTTGCCAGAAGATCAATGGAAGGGCTATCCGCCACCTATGAACTGGTATCATAAGCTTAGCTCGATGCCTTTTGCCTTATTCTTTTTTGAAGACCACGATGCTCGTGCTTACATACTGATGGGGGACTTATTTGCTGATAAAAGGTTTGAAGGTGATGGGGAAAGGGTAACAATTCAGGGGGAATTGTTGCTGGAAGTAACTAATAGATTGTTTAATACTTGTTACTTTTTTATGATATTTTGTCACAATACAGGCTTTGAGCCAAGGGCATACATAGAGGCAATATTGGCTGACTTTGATTTCCCTTTAACGTATGAACAAGTTAAAGAAAAATTTGAGGAAGATTTGGCCATAGGGATTCACATGCGAATGGTACGAACAAAGGATGGGGAACCATTAGAGTAAGAGAAGTATTGTAGGTTCCACATAGGCTTAGAGTCGGGAATCGGAAGTCGAAAGGTGAAAGGCGGGAATTGAAAGTCGGGAGACGGGAGTTTTGGAGTAGAATAATAGAAGAGGCAGTTTGGAAATTAAAGTTTCTAAACTGCCTCTCTTATTTTGAATAACGAGTATCAACCCTCCACTCACAACTTTCGACTCTCGACTCACAACTTTCGATTAGCCATCTACTATCTCATATCTAATAACTCATATCTAACAACTAACCTCTAAAATGTCTCCTTACATTTGCAGCTATGTCGGCAGAAAAGATATTGAACGATTTAAAGAGCAAAAAGTATAAACCCGTTTATTGGCTGGAAGGCGAAGAACCTTTTTTTATTGATCAGGTAATGAACTATGCCGAACATAAAATACTGACAGAAAGTGAGGCTAGCTTTAACCTAACCGTGTTTTATGGCAGAGATGCCAACTGGGCCGACGTTATAAACTCGTGCAAACAGCATCCCATGTTTGGCGAAAGACAAGTGGTTTTGCTGAAGGAAGCCCAATACATGAAGGACATTGAAAGGCTAGAGAGCTATATAGAAAATCCGCTGCACAGCACACTTTTTTTTGTAAGCTACAAGGAAAAGAAGATAGATGGACGTGGTAAGCTTGCCAAAATATTGAAGACCAAAAGCGAACTGCTGACCACAAAAAAAATGTATGAAAACCAATTGCCCGATTGGGCGGGGCAAATGATACAAGGTCACGGACTAACCATTAGTCAGAAGGCATTACTTTTATTGGTGGATCATATAGGTAATGACCTAAGCAGAATGCAAAACGAAATAGAGAAATTGGCCATTAACCTTGGTGCGAAGAAAGCAATATCGGAGGATGATATTGAGAAATATATTGGCATCAGTAAGGAGTTTAATGTGTTTGAATTGCAAGATGCATTGGCTAAAAAGAACCTACCAAAGGCAATACGCATTAACGAATACTTTTCCGCCAACCCGAAAGCTGCCCCCATACAAATGGTTTTGCCTGCGCTTTACAACTTTTTCAGTAAGGTTTACATGATTTTTGGGGCGGGAACAAACGATGAGCGAGAAATAGCCACTACCATCGGGGTGAATGCTTTTTTTATGAAAGACTATATGGCTGCTGCCAAAAACTATGGACAGTCTGGCACGGAAAAGATTCTCCTGTTATTGCACGAATATAATCTAAGGGGGATAGGGATAAATGATACTGGAACGGAAGACGCAGAACTGATGAAGGAAATGATTGTAAAAATGATGGCCTAGTTAAGGTAAAGAAAAACTAACGCAGAGCCCGCAGAGTTATTTTACATAGAGAGGCACAAAGGGAAATCTTGAATATCGTATGTAGATGTTTGAATTTAAGAACGCAGAGGTAGAGAGTATTGCCATATTTACCTAACTAAACGTTATTGAATCTGCATCCTTAGTTTAATTGCAGCTCGCTTTGTTTGCTGAAATATTGCTTAATAATTAATTCTATATTGAGATAAGTATTTTGAAGGTATTGCTGGATCTGCTTGATATCTACCCATTTTATTTCTGTAATGTCTTCTTCTGTTTGGGGTGTTAGAGACTGATTGCTAGTTGCTTTCATAAAATACCAATGGCTCTCTTTTACTGCTTGTTGATGGATATATTTATCGTAATACTCGTGCTGAGTAATACCTATTAATCCACCAAGTTTTACGTCATTCAGGCCTGTTTCTTCCATCACTTCTCTTACGGCACAGTCTTCTAAAGTTTCTCCTTCGTCTAATTTCCCTTTGGGCAAATCCCACTTTCCTTGCCTGAAAATCATCAATAATTCATTCTTCTCGTTCCAAACGAGTCCTCCAGCAGCTATTATTATTGGGTTATTCATATCACAAAAATAACAAAAATGATTCCAAAAAAAAACGATTCGGGTAATTGATTTAAAATTAGGCTTTACTTTCGTGCAATGACGAACAAAAAAGCAGTAGCAGAAAAGCTGTTACAAGTGAGCGCAGTAAGATTGAGTCCTGATAAACCATTTACGTGGGCAAGCGGCTGGAAAAGCCCAATTTATTGCGATAATAGAAAGGTTTTATCGTTTCCGTATGTGAGAGAATTTATAAAAAGTGAGTTGTGCAACGTTATATTTTCCGAATATCCCGATGCAGAATGTTTGGCAGGCGTAGCAACTGCAGGCATTGCCTGGGGTGCAATGGTGGCCGACCAATTAAAACTGCCTTACATATATGTTCGTCCGAAACCAAAGGAACATGGATTGGGCAATCAGATAGAAGGTTCGTTTAGTGCCGGCCAAAAAGTGGTGGTGATAGAAGACTTAATATCTACCGGAAAGAGCAGTTTGCAAGTAGTAGAAGTACTCAGAAAAGCAGGAATGGAAGTAGTGGCAATGGTATCTATATTCAACTATGGATTTGGCGTGGCAGCAGATGCTTTTGAAAAGGCAGGTGTACCCTATATATCTCTAAGCGACTATAAAACATTGATTGGATTGGCATTAGAGAAAGGAACTATTTCTGCCGAAACAGAACAAGTATTATTAGAATGGAGCATCGCTCCTGCTGAGTGGGGCATCTAACTTTATATTCTGATTTTTAAATTTTAAGTTAACTAGGTTAGTAAATTGTTTTTATTATGAAAAAATGCTTGCTATTGATACTACTTTCCACTGCGGTTAGTTTTGCTACTAAAGCTCAGGTAATGGCCAACAGACCAGTTTGGGTAACCATTAAATCGGCAAACTTGCATTGCTGGACTTGCAAAGAATTGTTGGATAGGTATCTACTGGTTGAAAACAAATCGAACATGGATAACGGCATGATTAACTGGACTTATAACTTAATAAACGGAGAGATAAGGGTGCAATATCTGCCAGACAGGGTTAATATCGAGGACATAAGAACCGCCATGAATAATGCAGGTTTTGATGCAGATACTGCAAAAGCAGAACCATCAGTTTATCGAAAGTTACCACTAGCCTGTAAATTAGCAGCCGATGGTGGTGGCCCTAAAAAAGGACAACCTTGTCATATTCAGCCGAATTAGGTTGGAAGTTGTTTAGAATCGGGAGTTAAGGATCGGGAGTTGAAAGTCGAAAGTCGTGAGTTTAGAGTCGCATCCTTGTGGACTTGTGGTAAAAATATCGTAGCCAATATGTTTTCTTTTTAAGGAAATAAATCATATCCCGCTTGGACACAGTAGAAACTTTAGGCTTACTACTAACAATCATTTTATCATACAATCCATTTTAAGTTACTTTTGCCGCCGATAAAATAAATAGGATGAAAAAGACACATATTATAATGTTGGTTTTGATAGTAGTTGCTATCACAGTTTTAATAAGCTTTACAGGTAACCTTACTACTTATGAAACGATTGCATCTGCCAAGCAAAAGGAAGGCAAGTTTGTAAACCTGATTGCTAAACTAGACAAAACCCAACCGATGGAATATGATGCAGCAAAAGACGCAAATTATCTTGCATTTACTGCTGTTGATACTTTAGGAAACACTGTAAAAGTTGTTTACCACAATACTAAGCCAACTGACATGGAAAAAAGTGAACGCATTGTACTTAAAGGAAAGATGCAAGGCGATCATTTTGAGTGTAAGGACATCCTATTAAAATGCCCTAGTAAATATAAAGATGATGCAGCAGCAGCTTCTAAAGCGGCACAAGTAGCAGGAGAATCTTCAAGTAATGGTGGTTATACAAGTGCCGATAGTTTGGCTTCTAAAAAGGGAAGTTATTAATCGGTCACTTCGAACTTATCATCCCCACACAGTGTTTAATGAAACGATGAATGTGTTTGGCATTTTAGCTTAATAATTCAATCATTTTGTTTCATTAACACCTTTCAATCATAATTATTAAATAAATACATGCACTTTTCAGGCGAACATTTATTACCCGGTCAGATAGGTCATTTCTTCACCATACTTTCTTTTATAGCCTCTCTTCTAGCAACAGTTTCCTTCTTCTACACAAATCATTTACAATCTAACAACCTGGTTTCTTCTTCCGAAAAGAAAAGTTGGTTAACATTTGCCCGTGCTTGTTTCTTGGTTGAGACTATTTCAGTTCTGATTGTTTTTATTACCCTTTACTATATCATTTCCAATCATTTATTTGAGTACAAATATGCTTGGGAACATAGCGATAAAGGCTTGCAAGTAGAGTACTTATTAAGTTGCTTTTGGGAAGGACAAGAAGGTAGCTTCATGTTGTGGAGCTTTTGGAACTGTGTTCTCGGTTGGTTTTTAATATGGCGTGCCAAAGAATGGGAAGCAGGAACATTAATGGTTATTAGCTTTGCGCAATTCTGTTTGGCAAGTATGTTGGTTGGATTCTATTTCTACAATGCTAAACTAGGTAGCAGTCCTTTTGCCCTACTTCGCTATGAAGGAATATTAGACAATGCACCCATCTTTCAGGATGCAATAAACGGTGGTTTGCGTAGCGATTACCTTACTTTAATAAAAGATGGACAAGGATTGAATACCTTATTGCAAAACTATTGGATGGTGATACACCCTCCTGTATTGTTCCTTGGTTTTGCTAGTACCATTGTTCCGTTTGCATTTGCGATTGCAGGATTAATTAATAAGAACCATGATTGGGTGAAACCCGCACTTCCTTGGGCTGGTTTTAGTAGCGGTATATTATGTTTGGGTATCATGATGGGAGCCGCTTGGGCATACGAAAGCTTGAGTTTTGGAGGATATTGGGCATGGGATCCAGTAGAAAATGCCTCATTAGTTCCTTGGTTAGTGATGGTGGCTGGCTTGCACGTAAACATGGTTTACAAAACAACAGGATATAGCCTACGTAGCAGCTATATGTTCTATATTTTGAGCTTTTTATTAGTACTTTATTCTACCTTCCTTACCCGTAGTGGTATATTGGGTGATACATCAGTTCATGCCTTTACAGATTTAGGTATGAACACCCAATTGCTAGTATTCCTATTAATCTTCGTTATTCCAGCACTTACACTCTATGCTTTTAAATACAAATCAATCCCTACCATTTATAAGGAAGAGAGTACTTACAGCAGAGAGTTTTGGATGTTTATAGGTTCATTGGTTTTGTTTTTATCAGCCATGCTGATCATTTTAAAGACGTCCGTTCCTGTTTATAATAAGTTGTTCGACCAAAAGGTTGCTCCTTCCGAAGACCCTGTTTTTGCTTATAATCAAGTTCAGGTATTTGTCTGCATAATCGTTGGTATCCTTACGGCTGTTACTCAATACTTAAAATATAAGGACACTCCAAAAGGGGTATTTACTAAGAAGATATGGATACCCTCAGCTATAGCCCTGGTAATCAGTATCTCAATCAGTGTGTTTGGCGCCATAAACTATGATAGAAAAGGAGCAGGATTTTTGGCAGCTATTCATGTAGCCATCTTTGCAGCAGTATATACTTTAGTAGCAAATGCTGGCTATATATGGCTAGGCTTGAGTGGAAAAATAAAAGCCGCTGGTGCATCAATAGCACACGTTGGTTTTGGGTTGATGCTGGTAGGAATATTAATTTCATCAAGTAAAAGAACGGTACTTAGTTGGAATACAACTGGCATTGCTGTCTTTGAAAAGGATAAGAAAGAAGATCCCGCTGAGAATATTACCCTATTTAAGGGCGTTACTACAGATATGGGCAAGTACATGGTTACTTATGCCAAGGATACTTTTAATGAAAAACAACGCAAACGTTTCTTCGAGATTAAGTTTGTATCTAAGACCAATGCTAATGAACAGTTTTCTTTATATCCGGATTTAATAAAAAATAACAAGGGTATGGAAGGCTTTGCCGCCAATCCATCAAGTAAACACTACTGGTACAAAGACATCTTTGTTTATATATCCTCTTTTAAAGAAAATAATGCTGCTGATACGGCACAATTTGTTAGCCGTCCCATTACCGTTGGCGATACACTATTTTACAGTAGCGGATTGATGATATTACATAAAGTAGAAATTAATCCTGCTGACAAAAAAAATAGGTGCAAAGAAGGGGAAAACTCCTTATTTATGGATATGGAAGTTATTGCGAAAGATGGTAGAAGGTACAAAACCTTTCCTGGTATTGCTGTAAAAGGAAATGAGCTACGCAATATTCCTGATAGTGTTATTTCGCAGAACCTTATCCTTCAATTTAATAAAGTACTAGATCAGGAACATGGTAAACTAGAACTTGGCGTAAAAGAAAGCACTGCCATTACAGACCTAGTAACGCTAAAAGTATATGAGTTCCCGATGATTATTGTGTTATGGATTGGGGTAATTATCACGGTGCTAGGCTTCTGGATGTCTGTTTATCAAAGGGTCATTAAAAGGGGAAACAAAAAGATTTAAAGCCAATTCCCCATGTTTCCTAACCTTAAACAGGCGTATAATCAATTACAATTTTACCGTAAGGCACTAAATAGTAAAGGGCATGGCACTCATTCGCCCTTTGTGTATACTTTTATTACAGAAGTACTCAATGATGATAGGCACTATTATGCTTACGATGAGATTCATGATTTGAAGAAAGAATTATTGTCTTATAAAACAAAGATTCTCCAAAACCCAAAAGAAACAAGCATTAGTGAACTTACCAAGAAAGCACTTTTGGATAAATACAACAGATTACTTTTCAGAATTGTAGCTTATTATAATCCCAAAAACATATTAGAGATTGGCTGTACCTCAGGCATCACTACTTCCTTTCTCGCTTCTCCCAATAAATCAACACCAGTTTATTCTATTACGCCAAGCGAAACAATTGCAAATACAGCTGTAAACAACATTAAAACACTAGCATTAGAGAATGTATTCATCACTTCATTAGATGCGAATGACAAGCTAAGAGAAATAATTAAACAACCATTCGACTTAATATTTATCAATCAGGCTATTGGAGATATATCTCAATACTTACAGCTAACTAGTTTGATTAAGGAAGATGCGATAGTTATATTTAAAGACATTAACAAAGATTTAGAAATTGTTAAATCTTGGAATATGATGAAATCTATAGAGTCGACAACGATTTCGATTGATTTGTTTTCACTAGGTATTGTTTTTTTTAAGAAGGAACAATTAAAAAAACAGCATTTTGCCATACGTTTTTAGTACTTTTGCCGCCGTTCGAGAAAATTACTTCTTAATAAAACATTCAATTTATTTTAATGACAGCAGGTATTTTAAAAGAACCGCAAGGAGAAAACAGGGTTTCGTTATTGCCAGAACAAGCAGCCACGTTAATAAAGAAGGGTATTACGGTACTTGTAGAAGATGGCGCTGGTGATGGCTCGTTTGCCAACAATGACACCTACCTTGAGAAAGGAGTTAAGGTTGTTAGCCGTTCGGAAGTTTTACAACAAAGTGACATGGTATTCTCCATCCAGTTACTAACAAGTGCAGATGAGTCTTTGTTGAAGCCTAATGCAGTTTTGCTAGGTGTGTTTCAACCATTATTCCAGTTCAAAACAATGCAAACCTGGAGTACTAAGGGTTTAACAACATTTAGTTTAGACATGCTTCCGCGTACCACAAGGGCACAAGCCATGGACGTATTGAGTAGCCAAGCAAACATTGCAGGTTACAAAGCCGTACTAACTGCTGCTAACCTTTTCCCACGTTATTTCCCTATGTTCATGACAGCAGCGGGTAGTATTCCTCCTGCTAAAGTATTGATATTGGGTGCGGGTGTTGCTGGTTTGCAAGCAATTGCAACGGCAAAACGTTTGGGAGCTGTCATTGAAGTATTCGATACACGTCCTGCTGTAAAAGAAGAGGTAATGAGTCTTGGGGCTAAGTTTGTAGAAGTGGAAGGAGCAGCAGATGCTAGCAAAGCTGGTGGATATGCAGTAGAACAATCGGAAGAATACAAACAAAAGCAACAACAAAAACTAGCTGAATCAGCGGCTAAAGCAGATATAGTTATTACTACTGCTCAGATACCAGGTAAAACTGCTCCAATATTACTTACTGAAGCAATGCTCGATAATATGAAAGCTGGTAGCATCATTATAGATATTGCTTCTGCAACTGGTGGTAATACGCCTTTTACTAAAAACAATGAAACTGTTATTAGAAAGGGTGTAACCATTTATGGTAACAGTAACTTACCTAGCACCATGGCCTTCGATTCTAGTAAGCTTTATGGTAAAAACGTATTGAACTTTTTACAACTTATCATTACAAAGGAAGGGGCTATCAACCTAAACTTTGAAGATGATTTGGTAAAAGGAAGTTGCATTACTCATGGCGGTAACATTGTAAATGACAGAGTGAATGCACTGCTTTAATGATTAAAGTTTAGTGGTTAATGATTAATCACTGGCGCTTTAATCAACACAGTAAACATTAATATTTAATAATTAAACATTAAAAATGGAATACATCCTTAATTTAATAAAAAATGATCAGGAGATTATATACATTGTAATCCTGATGATTTTCTTGGGTATTGAAGTAATTGGTCGTGTACCGAGTGTATTGCACACGCCACTAATGAGTGGTGCAAATGCGATACATGGAGTTGTAATTATTGGCGCCATCATCGTGATGGGTGAAGCAAAGGAAATTGTAGCAATAGTGTTAGGCTTTCTTGCAGTAGTATTGGGAACATTAAACGTGGTTGGTGGCTTTGTAGTTACTGATAGAATGTTGGAAATGTTCAAGAAAAAGAAATAAAAGATTACCTACAGGCTAAAGAAATAAAAGTGGTGTAAAAAACGAATCACTTATCATTAAACATTAATCATTTAAAATGGAACTGAACATACTTACAATTTGCTACCTAATAGGATCAATAACATTCATATTGGGTTTAAAGATGCTTTCTAATCCTGCAACTGCCAGAAAAGGTAATCTTATTGCCGCTGCTGGTATGGCTATCGCAATTGCGGGAACTATATTTTTATACAAAGGAAGTGATGGAGAAGGATTACACAACTACGCTTGGATATTTGGTGGACTAGCTGTTGGTACGATAGTAGGCTTTATTGCTGCTAAAAAAGTTAAAATGACTGCAATGCCAGAAATGGTGAGTCTGTTTAACGGTATGGGTGGTGCTTGCGCTGGCTTAATATCTATCATTGAGTTTAGTAGGGCTTCGGGCGATTTTGGCTCAGGTGCAACTATGCATGGTAAGCTAATTACTATATTCTTAGGGGTTATCATTGGTTCTGTATCTTTTGCAGGAAGTATGATTGCTTGGGGTAAATTGAACGGAAAAGTAAAAGATTTCTCTTTCCCCGGTCAACAAATAATAAACACAGTAATGCTTTTTGTAATGGTTTGCATTGCGGGTTATTTAGTATTTAATGTTACGCCTGCCAATTCATACTTATTCTACGTTATCCTTTCTGGTGCTTTAGTTTACGGTATTCTGTTCGTATTGCCAATTGGTGGTGCGGATATGCCAGTTGTAATCTCGTTATTAAACTCATTTACGGGTGTTGCCGCTGCTTGTGGTGGTTTCCTTTACAGCAACAAGGTAATGCTTACAGGTGGTATATTGGTAGGTGCTGCTGGTACATTGTTAACCATTTTGATGTGTAAGGCAATGAACCGTAGCCTATTGAACGTATTGATAGGATCTTTTGGTGGTAATAAAGCTGGTGGTGCTGCACAACAATCTGCTGGCGGCGGTACTTATAAAGAGATTTCTTTGAGCGATTCTGCCATGGTAATGAGTTATGCTAATAGGGTAATCATCGTTCCAGGTTATGGTTTAGCAGTTGCACAAGCACAACACGTTTGTCATGAGTTAGAAAAACTATTGGATGAAAAGGGTGTAGAAGTTATCTATGCCATCCATCCGGTTGCGGGTCGTATGCCTGGCCACATGAACGTATTATTGGCAGAAGCAGATGTTAGCTATGATAAACTAATGGAAATGGAAGATGCCAATGATCTTTTCAAAACAACTGATGTTGTATTGATTCTTGGTGCTAACGACGTTGTGAACCCTGCTGCTAAGAACGATCCTGCTTCTCCTATATTCGGTATGCCTATATTGGAAGTTGAGTTAGCTAAAACAGTTATCGTTAACAAACGTAGTATGAAGCCTGGTTATGCAGGTATCGAAAATGCCTTATTCTTCCAACCAAAAACTTCTATGCTATTTGGTGATGCCAAGGGCGTATTGCAACAATTGGTTAGTGAGATTAAGAGTTTATAATAAATTTATTGTTTTATACTAAAGAAGCGGCTTTTCCTGTTGGGAAAAGCCGCTTCTTTTATATACAAGAGCTAGGCATTTATCATACTTTAAAATTTATCCCCTTCTAACTAAATAAAAATGCTACATCTTCCTCTGACAGTGACTTCAGGAAGCCTTCCTCCTCTCCTATCAGGTCTTCGGCTAGTTTTTTCTTGCGTTGTTGTAGCTGCATAATCTTCTCTTCTATCGTTCCCTTGCAAATCATCTGGTACGCAAATACTTGCTTGGTTTGCCCTATACGGTGTGTTCTGTCGATGGCCTGTTGCTGCACGGCGGTATTCCACCAAGGATCAAAGAGAAAGACATAATCTGCTGCCGTAAGATTTAGCCCCGCATTACCCGCCTTTAAGCTTATTAGGAATACGCGAGCATTGGTTTCATCGGACTGAAATTCGTTTACCAAATCTTGCCTCTTTTGCAATGGCGTGCTTCCATCTAGTCGTATAAAGGGAATATTATTGGTATTAAAGCTCTCTTCTAGTAAGTCTAGCATCTTTGTAAACTGCGAAAACACTAATACTTTATGGTTGCTAATAATGTTGATTAATTCTTCAACCAATACTTCTGTCTTAATAGAATCTTTGCTTATTACTTCTTCATCGTTAACCAATAAACAGGAATTGCACACTTGCCTTAGCTTCAACATGCCCGAAATAACACTCAACTTACCGCTACCAAAACCCTTTTCCTTAATGTCGAGAAAGACACTATTGCGCACTTTTTCTTTGATGATGGTGTAGGCGTTCTTTTGTTCTACCCCCATCTGACACCAAAGAATGCTCTCCATTTTATCAGGCAAATCCTTGGCTACCTGCTCTTTGGTACGTCTTAACACAAAGGGAGTCGTTATTTTTTGCAGGGCTTTAATCTTAAATTCATCCTGAAAAACATCTATCGGATCGGCATATTCCTTTTTGAAAAAATCTCTGCTACCAAACATACCCGGCAGCAAGAAACTAAGCTGTGCATACAAATCGAATGTGTTATTCATAACGGGCGTACCACTCAATGCTACCCTTGTTTTGGCATAAATCTGTGCAATGGCACGCGTGATGAGTGCCGACGGGTTTTTGATATTATGGCTTTCATCTACCACCGCCACGCCAAAAGTAATTTGTGCCAGCTGCTCTACATCGGCCCTAAGCGTTCCGTAAGTGGTGATGATAATGTTGGGCATATCGGTTGCAATGGCTTCAAAACTTCGCTGACTACCATGATAAACCATCGTAGAAAAGTGTGGTGTAAACTTTTGCAACTCCTGTTCCCAG
The DNA here is from genome assembly GCA_947381435.1 of Chitinophagaceae bacterium. GTDB lineage: Bacteria > Bacteroidota > Bacteroidia > Chitinophagales > Chitinophagaceae > Parasediminibacterium. Next base: position 5,056 of record CANCVE010000078.1, on the reverse strand, counting down.
TTGTAAATAAGCGATGCTGGACAAATAATGATGCTGATATCGGTTGGATTCAACGCATGCTGATGCGCCAACAAGCAAATAGTTTGTAGGGTTTTGCCCAGCCCCATATCATCTGCCAAGCATGCCCCCGCCCCTACTTCTGCCAATAATGCCATCCACTCAAATCCCTTTTGTTGGTAGGGTCTAAGCGTAGCATTGATGTTTGGCGGCAAGGAATAGATAGAAACATTGTCCTTTTGTTGCCAATCGGACCATTTTTGCCACCATTCCTTGTTGATACTCGGCTTTAAAAAAGTATCTTCATCACCCGTTTCGTGCGCCGTTTCTTTAATGGCCATCCATCGGGCAACATCAATTTCCTTCTTGTTTATCCTCCCATGTTTAATGATAGAGCCGTATTGCTGAATCCATTGGTCGCTCAGAATACCAAGACTTCCATCTTTTAATAGAATAGCTTTTTGTCCTGCCAATAATATCTTTTGGAGCGATAATAATCCTAGCTCTTCTGTGCCGAACTTCAACGAAAAAGATAGGGTTAATGTTTGCTGATGTTGCTTTACAATAGCCACTTCAGTTACGGCTTTATGTGGCGAATACCTAAAATGTTGCAACATATCAATACCCACCAACTCAATGTTTTGATCGAGCATCTGATGATACACTTTCAGGAACCAACTCTTCTTTTGTGCATCTGCAAAGGATAAATAAAAGTAGCCGTTATGCTGATTGGTAAAGTTGGGATGCAGTGCCCGAATGGAAGATACGAACGCGTTTTCCTTTTCCTTATTTCTATGAATAATAAATATCTCGCCTCCCTGTGTTACTTCCAGTGTTGGCTTCCACACGCCTTCTACCAAGAAATTATCGTACAACCATTGCGGTGCAAGCATCAGAAAAGAACCACTAATCTCGCTCAGCATAATCCTGTTTATCGGATCGGAAGTGATGGGCGTTTCCTTAAAATGCCCGTTTCTATTTACCTTATAATTCTCTTCTAATACCGCTAAAATCTTCTCTTTAAATAATGATGGAGAAAGCTCAAAGTCTCTTATTTCGGAAGAGATAAGCCATTGTAATGTTTGAAAATCCTTGAACCTAAGCAGAAAATACTCGCTATTACTCTCTAGCCAAAAGTCGAACTGATTAAATGTATCAAAGGAGAATCCTGCCCCATTCAGCACAACAATTGGAACTACTTTTAGTCTGTTTTGTTGCTTTACAACATCAAATTTTAGCTGCGGACGATAGGTACTAAAGGTACAAGGTGCCGTCTGTACATTACGTTTAGAAGTGCTCTTTTGGTGATACCATTTAAAGAGAGAGGCATAAGGCAACACCGTTTCGAAGTGTTGGTGTAGCCCCCTTTGCAAAGCTACTTTGCTAATTTCTTCGTTTGGCGTTCCTCGTTTATGAAACAAATTATTCAATGTTTCCATTTCCCACTCTGCCATTTCAGAATCATTGAAAAACAAAATAGCTTCATTAACTATCGGAGGCAAACTTTTAAAATGCTTATTAAATGCCGATTTGGTTAGCGTTTCAGCCTCGAGTGTAGGGATGCCTTTTATCTTTTTTATATGCAATATCCTAACTATTCCATTGTAATGCTGGAGCAGTTGAGGGGCAAAAAGCAGGACAGACTTAGGCGTAGACTTCTCTTCCATAAACAATTTATCGCGCTAACGAGAGCCTGCAAACATAATTTTATTTTGATTGGGATTTAAAATATTCTCTAAAAAAGATAGGCTTTTATGAGGAAGCATTTATTTGTGAATAGAGCTATTGGGCAATAGTCGGCCAACCATTTTCATCCCACAATAACTCCTTTAATATCAGTTTCGACTTTCCATTATCCGACACATCATAACCATGATAAATGATGTAGTCCTTGCCATTCAAAACCGCAACACCATTATGCCCAACAGCATACCAGTTTGCATCGCCAGAAGCAAGGATAGAACCTCCGCCGTGCAACATGTCTGTGCCATTTTTATCTAAATAAGGACCGGTTATTTTACTCGAGCGACCAACTGCTATCCTGTAAGTACTTTTTTCACCCCGGCAACATAAATCGAAGGAAGCAAAGAGATAGTAGTAATTATTCTTTCTAAAGACGAACGGCCCTTCAATGGCGGCATCTGTGCCATCAGTATTCATCATCTCATAATCCTTACTACTCCTACTTGCAATGCTATAAATGGTTTTGTTTAATGGATTTATGCCTGAGCCATCTTCTTGCAACTGAATCAATTTAATGCCACTCCAAAACGAGCCGAATGTGAGCCACGGTCTTCCTTTTTCATCTAAAACAAAGTTTGGATCAATGGCATTAAACCTATCCTTGCCAGCGTACGACCTGAACACCTTCCCCTGATCCATCCATTTATAATTGCTGTCCTTTATATCTAACGTAAGATTAGTGACAAGCCCAATGGCAGAATTGTTCTTTCCAAAGGTTGAAATGGAGTAATACAGGTAATATTGTCCTTTGTAATAACTGATGTCTGGTGCCCATATATGATTTTTAAATCCCGTTATTTCTTTAATAGCCCAAGGCACAGAATCGAACACTGGTTTTTCTTTTTGCCAATGAATCAAATCCTTAGAAGACCAATGAACAATGCCCCGACCCGTACAAAACAGGTGGTATTGGCTATCCTGTTGGATGATTACGGGATCGTGAACAGAAATGTTTGATGATTGGGCATTAGCCTTTTGACCAAACAAAAATGCCACAACCAAAAGGATTGCAGCAGTTTTAGGAAGGTAATATTTGATAGCGGAAGAGCTATGCATAAGAAGCATTTTTAAAGTTATACGTTATAAGTTTTACGTAGTACGTATAACTTAAAACGTACTACTTGTAACGTATAACGTACAACTTTCCTAATTGATAATTTTTACCTTAATAACCTGCATTGAATAGGCTGGTAACAAAATATCCATCTTTTTACCTGTTACATTTAACGCTGTTTCTGTGGGACTAAGCGACTTTGGATCATCTAATGAGTTTACTTTGGAGAGGTCATTAGATTTTAAAATTGTAATCATTCCCTTAGCATCTAGCCTCTTGATTCCTTCAAAAACAAACTGTCTAGTAACATCTTTATCAGAAGTGTTAACTACTTTAATCAATAATTCATTGGTTTTATGATCGATGCTTGCCGTTGCAAACAAACTATCCTGGCCGGCCACCACATCATTATTTAATAGGATGGGCACTACTTGAGAACCTTTATTTAACGAAAATAACTTCTGTACATAATAATTTGGCGTACCATAACTCCTTAAATTGTCCATCCAAATCAAATCTGGTGTCCATTGCCAACCATCCACGTGTGCAAATAACGGCGCATAAGATGCCATGTAAACCACACCTGCATTGCGTTCCAAGCCTGTCATAAACGCCGCTTCGGACATGGCACAAAGCCAATTATTCTTATTGTCGATGCTGGCAATACCTTTGCTTTGAGCAGCATATTCTCCTGCAAAAACCTTGGAACTCTTTGGATCATACGAGTCGTACCTTCTGGCATTTTCCCTAAACCACTTAGGGTCACGGTAATAATGTTCATCTATGATGTCGGCATTCATCTTTCTAAGTTCCCCGTTTAAATAGTCGAATCTTTCGCCAGATTGGTCAGTTCCAGAACTGTTAACCAACTTTATGTTTGGATATTTATCCTTGATAGCCTTGGTAAATAGTTTATTTCGTTCAATGTATTGTGGACCCCAGTTTTCATTACCTACTCCCATCAATTTCAGGTTGAAAGGAGATGGATGCCCCATGTCCGCACGTAGTTTACCCCATTTGGTATCGGTACTGCCGTTGGCAAATTCAATCAAATCCAACGCATCTTGTATGTACGGGTCTAAGTTTTCGGTAGCCACCACTTCGGCGGTGTTGAACTGGCAAGCCATACCACAATTAAGTATTGGCAATGGTTCTGCGCCAATATCTTCTGCCATTTGGAAATATTCGAAGAAACCTAATCCAAAGGACTGGTAATAATCAGGTGTTGGTCTATGAGCGAACTCCATATTCCAGCGGTTAACTATCACTTCCCTATCTTCTACTTTACCTACTGTTTTCTTCCATTGATAACGATTTATCAAGTCCCTTCCTTCCACGATGCAACCGCCAGGAAAGCGGATAAAGCCGGGTTTCATATCTGCCAATAACTGTACTAAATCTGCACGCAAACCACCGGGTCTTCTCTTCCAGGTGTCTTGTGGAAACAAAGAAATCATGTCCACATCAACCACAGACTTACCTTCAAACCATACATTCAATTTTGCTTTAGGTTCTGTTGCATTTGCGGTAAAACTTACTTTATACTGCTTCCATTCAGTGCCAACAACCACAACTGACGCACTACCAAGCTTATCGCCTGTTGAAGAAACTAGTTCTGCTCTGATGGTTGTTGAACTTCCATCGTGACTAGCAGCCCAAATAGAAAAATCGTAACCATCATCCTTTTTAATGCCCATACCCCTAAAGCCTTCATTGGTTAGTCCAAATGGTTTTGAAGAGCCAACGGTTACCCTTGCAAAACGAGGGTTAGCAGTTTTGTCATTTCTATTCACCACTAAAACATTACTTCCAGATTGCCTTTGTTCCTTCCATCCCATCAATGGATTAGCAAACTCGAATGAACGGTTCTTAACCAATTCGGCATACAATCCGCCATCAGCCCCCATATTAATGTCTTCGAAAAAGACACCGAACATGGTTGGTTGGATGGTAGCCTTTAACTCGTTTGCCTTAATGGTTAAAGGCGCACTGTTTTGTGCAGTTGCAGAAAGCACGGCCGATGCAGCAAATGCGGCTATCAAACTTCTAAATCTTTTATTGTTCTTCATACTAGTTAATCACTTTTATGTTTAATAAATTGTGTTATTTTAAATGGTCGCTGATAAGATATTAAAACGTAGATAATGGCTAAAGCTTAACCACTAAGTACACAATGGATTTCACAAAGAAACACAAAGATTAATCTACAATAACTTCCCCCGATTCAGGGCTGTACTCATCGAAAAGCAGTCTGTCATCTTG
>CANCVE010000077.1 GCA_947381435.1 Chitinophagaceae bacterium | reverse complement strand
AGTACCAGTAGCGTCTATCTTATTAATGGTATTACCATTATTATCTGCTACATATACATTGCCAGCAGCATCTACTGCTACTCCCGAAGTAAAGCTTATCATTGGCCCATAAGTGGTAATTGCAGTAACAGGTTTTAGTACAGCAATAGCTGTTTCTTCTGTAAATGTACTCGAGTTGGTATAAGAAAAATTAACTGGTACTGCTGTAATTGTTAAATTCAACGTCATCAGACTATCACATCCTGCTACATTCAAACTATCAAAAGTATAAGTTCCACTTGCTGTATAAGTAGCACCATGCCAACTATAACTACCACAAGTTGTTACATTTACTGTGGCAGTGGTTTGAGTAAGTGTCAAATTCAAAGTCATCAAACTATCACATCCCACTTTATTCAGGCTATCGAAGGTATAGCTACCACTCGTTGTGTAGATATTGCCATGCCAGCTATAACTACCACAGGCAGTAATATTTAAAGTAGCAGTAGTTGGTTGTTTAATAGTAAGGTTCAAGATAGTCAAACTATCATAACCTGCTATATTCAGACTATCAAATAAATATGAGCCACTTTCTCTATAGGTGGCACCATGCCATCTATAATTATCGCATGCTATAATGTTTAACTTAGCTGTAGTATACCCCATGGCATAACTCTCTACCCAGTTGCTTGTACTACCAAATAAAGCAAAATTATTCAATGTTCCATTATTACCATTACCAGATTGATCTACAATGTCAGTCAACCCTGTATTGGTTCCTCCTGCTATGCCATTATTAAAATTATAATAAGCTACCAACCCCGACTCAGAACCTGTTAAAGGATAATTCATTGCTGTTTTAATATCAGAAGGAGAACGAGCTATATTCCAAATACGTAATTCATCTAAATTACCAATAAAATTCACATTACCGGTAGCAGGTTGACAAATACTGGAACCGATTCTAATAGGAGTATTGTTACTAATATTGGCCATAACAGATGTTGTTGAAGCATCTAAAATTCCATCTACGTACAACGACAGCAAACCAGTTGTCGATCTTGTATATGCGATATGATGCCATCTACCATCGTTAATCAAAGTATTACCCGTCAGTCGAGTGTAGTTAACTGGAGAACCCGTTTGTCCAACTTCAAATTGTAATTTCCCATATTGGAGCCTGCAATTCCAAAAAGTTACAGCAGCACAAACATCCCATTTATTTACAATAGCCGGATAACTTGACGTCTGAGTTGTTTTAACCCAGGTTTCTACAGTAAATGCACTCGTTCCAAAATTTCCAGTGGTGGTGTTATTGAGGGTAACATTGTCATTAATGCCGTCAAAATTTAAAGCATTAATTGTAGGTAAGCCTTCAAGGATAGTGTATTTTACTGATAATCCTATACCTGCGTTGTAATTAGCAGTGGCTGCTATATCAGCGGTTACATTGTAAGCCCCCACAGCAATTGGTATAGTAGCCGAGCCATTGTACAAAATATTACTTATTGCACCTCCTCCTGTTCCACTTACCACAGCCGCAACCGCTACTCCTGAGTACGAAATTCGGCTATTAATGATGCTCAGTATTGGGGTAGCTTTGTAGATAGTGTAAGTACCCGCTGCCAAGGCTGTACCTGCATTGTAATTAGCAGAGGCAGCAATATTCGCTGTTATCGTATAAACTCCAACAGCAGTAGGTATGGTAGCAGAACCATTGTATAGAATATTACTAATTGTACCACCACCTGTGCCACTTACTGTAGCTGCTAAAGTAACACCGGTATAACCAGTTGTGCTATTGCTGATGCTGAGTGTTGGAGTAGTTTTATTGATAGTGAAGGTACCTGCGGCCAATGATGTACCTGCATTGTAATTGCCAGAGGCTGCAATATTGGCTGTTACTGTATAAGTTCCCGCAGCAGTTGGTATAATAGCCGAACCATTGTACAATATATTACTGATAGTACCACCACTTGTTCCACTTACTACAGCCGCTACCGCAACGCCCGTATAGGTAATGGGACTATTGCTAATACTAACCGTTGGCGTGGCTTTATTAATAGTGTAAGTACCCGCTGCCAAGGCTGTACCTGCATTGTAATTGGTAGTAGCAGTAATATCTGCTGTTGCTGTATAAGCTCCCGCAGTGGTAGGTATAGTAGCAGAACCATTGTACAAAATATTACTTACAATACCTCCGCCAGTACCACTTACTACAGCTGCTACCGCAACACCAGTATAGCTAGGGCTATTGCTAATGCTGAGTGTTGGCGTGGCTTTATTGATAATGTAAGTACCCGCTGCCAATGCAGTGGCTGCATTATAATTAGCAGAGGTTGCAATATTAGCAGTTACCGTATAAGTTCCTAAAGCAGTGGGTATAGTAGCAGAACCACTATACAATATATTACTAATAGTGCCACCCCCTGTGCCACTTACTAAAGCCGCTACTGCAACGCCGGTATAGCCAATTGGACTATTGCTGATGCTCAAAGTTGATGTGCCTTTATTAATAGTAAAAGTACCTGCGGACAAGGCTGTACCTGCATTGTAATTGGTAGTAGCAGCAATATCTGCTGTTACTGTATAAGCTCCCGCAGCAGTAGGTATAGTAGCAGAACCACTATACAATATATTACTAATAGTGCCTCCGCCTGTACCACTTACTACAGCCGCTACCGCAACGCCCGTATAGCCAATTGGGCTATTGCTGATGCTGAGTGTTGGCGTGGCTTTATTAATTGTGTAAGTACCTGCAGCCAAGGCTGTACCTGCATTATAATTAGTAGTAGCTGCAATATTAGCAGTTACCGTATATGCACCCGCAGCAGTTGGTATAGTAGCAGAGCCATTATATAGAATATTACTAACAGTACCTCCACCGGTTCCACTTACCACAGCCGCTACCGCAACACCAGTATAAGTAATTGGGCTATTGCTAATGCTCAATATTGATGTACCCTTATTAATTGTAAAAGTACCTGCAGCCAATGCAGTGGCTGCATTGTAATTGGCAGAGGCTGCAATATTGGCTGTAACTGTATAAGTTCCTAAAGCAGTGGGTATAGTAGCAGAACCACTATACAATATATTACTAATAGTGCCTCCCCCTGTGCCACTTACGGCAGCCGCAACTGCTACGCCAGTATAACCAATTGGGCTATTGCTGATGCTAATAGTTGGCGTGGCTTTATTGACCGTTAAAGTATTCGAGGTAGTATTAGAGGTAGGATTCAAATTAGCATCACCTGCATAAACTACCGTTACCGTATAAGGGGTGGCAGAATAGGGAACTGTACTCGTTGTATAATTGATAGTAAAAGCGCCACTAGTGCCTATTGTAGTAGTTTGAGCTACCCCATTGATAGTTTCCGTTACTGTTTCGCCAACAGCAGGATAGGTACTGCCATTACTACCTTCAGTTACTTTACCACTAATGGTTACAGATGCGGCACCATAAGTAATGGTAGGGCTTGTAGAGTTAATAGAAATTGTTGCATTTGCTTTATCTACCTGTATACTAGTAATATAGTTGGTAGTACCTGCTGTATTGGTAGCAGTGATAGTATAGTTTGCAGCCGCTGCATAAGCGGTAGGAGTGGCGGTAATAGTTCCCTCAGCTTTAAAAGTAAGCCCTGCAGGCAAAGAGGGAGAAATACTGTAACTAGTTACCACACCCCCTGCACCAGCAATTTTATTCAATACCGAATTGGTATAATTAGCTGCATACACATTGCCCGAAGCATCCACAGCCACACCATAGGGATTGGAAATAGTAGAACTACTTCCTATATAGGTTACGACACTATTGGTCGCTATCTTCATTATAGAAGTAGTATTATCTATGGCTACATATAAAATGCCCGCAGCATCAATAGCTACATCCGTACATTTTACAGAAGAAACATTGGTAATGGTACCATTGGTGGCCACCTTTTTCAACAACCCATTCCCGTCATCTGCCACATACAAAATACCAGTAGCATCCATAACAAGTCCCATAGGATTGCTCCACCCCGATCCAATAGTTACAGGCGTACCATAAACACTATTGGAGTATGGTATTTTTTTTATTGCAGCCCCTGTTTTATCAGATACATATACATTGCCCGCAGCATCCAGACAAATCCCCCATGGCATATTCCAGGTACCGGGCAGGGTAGTAATGGTACCATTGGTAGCCACTTTCTTCACCAGTTTATTGCCCCCATCTGCTACATAAATGTTGCCTGCAACATCTACAGCTACATCGGTAGGAGCAGAAAACCCCGAGCCAATGGCTACAGGCGTACCATATACTCCGCCTAAAAAGGGTATTTTCTTAATTGCGTTGTTGCTTATATCGGCCACATACAAATTGCCCGTAGCGTCTACGGCCACACCTCCAAGGTGATTAAACCCCGAACCAATTGTGGTCACAGCACCCGCAGTAGCAACAGTTCGGCCAACGGGGCTAATGATTGCAGTGCCTACAGTAAAAGTGTTGGTGGCTGGAAACGTAAAATTGGCAGGAGCATACTGTGCCTCTGCTATCCCAACAAAACTACCCATGAATCCCAATAATAACCAGATAGACAAACTTACCTTTTGAATAGAAAAAATCCTCATCACTTTTATTTAAATATTTGATTGCTTTTGATAGATTTTATACTACCTGAATACCTGTAAAGGAGCGACTATAATAAAGGACTACCAAAAAAATGGTACGAAATGGCAAAAAGCGGTACGAAATGAGATTGGGATTGAAAAAGTGAAGAATAAGCTAAAAATAGTGATTATTTAAAACCAACTGAATAAACGAAAAAAACAATATTCACGAACCCATTTAGCGATTTTCTGTGCTTCAGACCCACCACCTACCTCCTCCCAAAGGCTACCGTTAGGACACATTTTTAGTTTGAAACACACAAGATTATAGACCCACCTCCTCCCAATGGAGGAGAAACTGGGAGAACAAAGCAAAAAAAATATCTGCTTGCGATATAATGAGCCATATTTTGGTGCATGTTATCATTATCCCTATATGGCGCTACCATAAAAATAATGAAACGGAAGCATCAACCTTTATGGTGGCTACCACAAAAAAAGTGAAGCGACATCACTAAAAAAGTGAATCGTCTTCACCAAAACCGTCGAACGTGCCTACTGTGACCATGCTGTGTACCATCAACTACCATGATGCCTACCATCAAATTTCTCTTATGTACCACTTTTTTTGTGATCTTACCATGAAGTACCATGGTGGCTAACATGAACTACCATGCTGGCTATTAAAATGAAACACATCCTAACACCAAACACCATACTGCCTACCATATCATTTGGTGATGTTACCACCAAAAAAGTGAAGCGCACCATCAATGTTCATGGTGGCTACCATTAAATTCCTTGATCGAATCCATCATCTACCATAATGGAGATAACAACCTTAGATGGTCTGAATCATCAAGAACGATGATGGCTAGTATTAGGTATCATCGTGGCATTACCAACCACCGTAGTAAAGATTACTAAGAATGATGGTGAAGACTATCAAAGGCTATGAACCGCATTATCAACTACTGTAGTAACTATCATCAAAAACAAAGCGGAAATATCATAACACCCATAATTATTGATACTTAAACCCTGCCTAACAACTCCTCTCTTTTTTCTCTTCTGATGGGTAATTCAACCTGCCCGATACGAACCGTATTAGTTTTTGTATCAATAATATGTTGATGATTAATGATATGAAACCGACTGATTTGGATAAATTGATCGGTTGGTAATCTACTTAAAACCTCTGCAAATGAAGCTCGTACTAACTCTTTATCCCCATTTGCCAAATTGACATCAATGTAATTATGCTTATTCTCAAGATAACAGATATCTGTACACTTTATTTTTTTAAAAATGTTTCCAATTTTAACTATTAGATAATCATTAGAGACAGGATTACTTTTTTTAAGTCGTTCATAATTAGTCATTGCTATTTCAATGCAAGAGAATAAATCATGTTGTTTGATTGGCTTTACCAAAAAGGCAAGTGGCTCTGTTTTCTTCGCTTTTTGCAAGGTGTTGGCATCACAGTTTGATGTTATGTAAATGAAGGGGACATTATATTTTTCATTAATTATTTCGGCTAGGTCTATCCCATTCTTCTCTGCCATCAGATTGATATCTAGCAAAACAAGGTCTGTTTCTATTTCACTCAATTTAGCCAAGGCATATTCAGCAGTTCCTGCGATGAAAACAACAATGTACCCAAGATTAGTTAAATACAAAGAAATTGCTTTTGCAATGATAATTTCATCCTCTACTATTCCTATCCTCAAAGTATTCATTTTATTTGCTTTTGAAATATATTATAAAACAGCTCCCTTCCTCATACAGGTATACCAACTTACCGCCAAGTTGTTCTGCAAGCCCCTTAATAAGATCTAACCCAAGTGTTTTAGGGGCACCTACATCTATTTCGGCTTTTAGACCAGAACCATTATCTTTATATCGTAGTATATAATCTCCATTAGGTTCTTTTTTCAAATAGATAGAAACAATATTATTATCTACATTTTTTGGCAGGTATTTATAGGCATTTGTTATTAACTCATTCACAATCAATCCAAGTGGCACAGCTCTATTAATATCTAACAAAATTTCTTCCTCGCCAATATCGAAAGTTATGAACTGATTTCCCTGCTTAAATAGTTCTGCAACTTTACCAACAAGCTCTTTTATAAAAACATGAAAGCAAATACTTTCTAGCGTATCATGCTGATAAAGGTTTTGATGTATTAAGGCAATACTGTTAATCCTACTTTGTCCTTCATTAAACGCATTTCTTACATTTTCATCTAAAATATTGGCAGCTTGTAAATCCAATAATGCAGAGATCACTTGTAGATTATTCTTTACTCTATGGTGTATTTCGGCTAATAACAATTCTTTATCTCCCAATGCTTTTTGCAAATCTTTGGCATTGTTATTCAATTCAGATGTTCTTACTTGAACTGTATTTTCAAGCAACAGCTTATCAGCAGTGAGTTTACGGGTTCTATAATAAAAGAATAAAACAATCAAAAGTGTTACCATCAAAATAGTACTTGCAATAACCCACCACTGTAGGTAAAATGCCTTTATTACGGTAATAGGAATAGTTATTATGTTTTTGCCCCATTGCCCATTTTCTAGTTTTGCTTTTATTCTTAGGTTATACTGCCCCGCCGGCAACCCACTTATTCTCAGTGAACCATCCTCTAAATAATTCCATTCTTTATCGAAGCCTTCTATCTTATAGGCATAGTTGTGTATTCTTTGTTGATAATCTAGTAATGCAAAATCAACCGCCAAAAATTTATCTCCTACCCCCAGTGTCATTTTGTGGTTCTGATTATATTCATTCAGACAGTCTTGCAACTGATTGTTTGCAGCGGAAAACTTAGTTAAATTAATTAGTTTAAAGGGTATATCCAAAGCAGCTATATCCTTGTTTAATACCTTAGGTAAAAAAGCATTTACCCCATTCATACTGCCAAAATAAAGCCACCCATTACTTGCTTTAAAAGACGATATTCGGTTAAACTCATTTGATGTTAGTCCGTCTTTTGTGGTGAATACCATACAGGAATTATTATGGGTATCAAAACGTGCAAGTCCATTGTAAGTGCCAATCCATAAATATCCTTCCTCATCTTGTTCTATACGGTACAGAATGGCAGAGGGTAAACCATCAATTAACGAAAACTGTTTTAAAGTTTTAGTATCAGCTTTCACTGCCTTATTCCACTTCCATCTAAATAGCCCTCCTCCCCCACTAGCTATCCAACAGACACCCTGTTTATCTTCTATTAGATCATAGATTATTTGGACGGGTAAATAATTGCTTCTACTATTGGATTCTTTACCATAATAATCTACAATGCGTAATTGATTATCTATACAATAAATTCCGTTCTCAGCTATTGCGATTAATCCTTTGGTTTCGCTCCGCATTATTTTGTATATACTTCTAGGAGGAGGCAAATTGGTATTTAAATAAGGCAATTTTTCAGTTATTCCAGTATGTTTATTGTAACTATAAATCCCCGAATACCTGCCCGAAAGAATGATACTGTCAGAAAACTTATATAAAGACCAGTTCTCTCCGTCTTCAATAGTATCCAGTATATTAAAAGATCCAATTGCTGTATCAAACTTCACTAAATGATACCCTCCTATATACATACCGTCCTTATCATGCAGCATGGCATAACTCATCCCTCCCTTTTCCTTTCCCTTCTTCAAGGCATCTTTTTTATCCTGATGCACTAAAATATCGCCCCAAACATTGGCAAAAAAAGTTGGTTCAGGTTTTTCATCAGTTACATAGAGTCCTCTGGTTTGATTGCTGCTACTAGATAAGTTCCTCTTTGAATTTTCAAAATAATGCTTAAACCGATTGTGCTTTACTGTTACTTCCATCACTCCTACACTGGTACAGATCCATCTATTGCCCAACTTATCTACATAATTTTTATAGAGGATACAATCTGTAAAGTTGTTCATTTCTGTAGCAGCATACAACGGTTGCAATTGCTGATGTTGAAATAAATCTATCCCTTTATTACCGTTAAAACGTAAAAAAGACTCCTCGTTCACAGTAGGGACATTTATATAATCTGAGCCAATATCATTCGAGGATAAAGCTTTTATATCATTAAGTAAGTTTGAATAACTAACAGGGAGGATAATATTTTTGAAAAGTTCATAAAACTTATAACTAGGCTTTTGTGCATGCAAATTATTGGCAGAAGGAATAAACTTAGGGTACTTTATAGCGGAGTCTTTAAAGACAAGATACCCTTGGTTATTACCTAATACAATTGCTGCCTTTTTGTTACTAAAAGAACATTTCATACCAAACTCAACCAATTGTAATGGAGACAATTTTTCAGCGGCTGTCAGTCCCACAAATTCATATTGCTTTGAAAACCCTTTGGCAGCCGTATATTTCCACCAAGCATAAGGCTCAGATGTAAGAAAATTTAATTCGTTCGTTTCATCATTAGCAACCCAATAAACTTTAGTGAGGTTTATAGCAGTATTCTTGTATACATCGGGAAGAGACTTTAGCTGATAAGTCTTTAAATCGAGCACCTGTATTCTTTTGCCTATTCCAGCTTTAGCATCCTGCTCTGAAAACCTGTAAATTATAATTAAATTATTCTGATCATCAATGGCTAATTGGTATATAAGATCACTACTCAACCCTGCATTGGCTGTATTAAATAGTTTAAAAGTTTTACCATCATAACGGTTCAGTCCGTTGCTAGTACCAAACCACACGAACCCATCCTTATCCTGTACCGAACAAAAAACTTCACGAGCCGCCATTCCATCTTCTACTGAAAGAATTCGTTTGGTAATAATATTTTTATTTCCTTGTCCTAGTACCAAGAAACAAGAAAACAATACTATGGCAACCAATAAATACCTCTGAAATCCATCAATACCAAATGTAGCGTTGTTCAATCATTGTTGTTTAAATGCTACATTATCACACATGAAAAATAAAAATCTATAAAAGGCAACTCAGCTAGAGTTAAATACACTTTTACAGTAACTAATCAAAATTCTAATTTTACATAATTAATTATGGTCAATTAAAGTATACCATCAAAATTGATGAAACTAGCTAGCAAAATCTTAATAATCAATAATTGAATAATTATGCAAGCAAATTGACGATTTTAAACAACCCTTAAACAACAAACATAACTATTAACTCAATTAGTCATATTAATTACATTCAGTTAATGGAAAAGAAAAATCAAGCCGAGTTAGCAATTATCAGTTATCTTAAACAAGAATAGCAAGTTCATGATTGTGTAATACTGTAAGCCTAAATTGATTTTGCATTTTCAACCCTTTACCTGAATTATATACTTGCTTTGCCTAAACTATTAATTATGAAATATGAGTTATCAACTATGACATTTTGGAGAGTAAATACTTGCTTTGTACTTCGTTTACACTAATTTGTATTTATAGCTTCGCAGCTATCAAAACTCTGTAAGGGATAAGGGCTTTGAGTCCCTTATAAAGTTAATAACAAATCCACAAACAAAAAGTGCAGCCCCCACCCGAAAGTAGTAACTGCACTTTGCAATTGACAATTGATAATTTTCAATTGTCAATTAATTTTTAACCCATTTAATATCCTTTCTTGTAACTCCATCGGTTATATAAACAATGTACAAACCACTTTCTAATGATTGGGCAGAAAGTTTTACCTATCGATCCTTATTTGCAGTTAGGTTAGCTACTATATTTTCAAAGATGCCTCTTACCATAATGGTTACATTGTTAGTAACACCTTGTAGCTTTAAGGTAGCACTACCGTGTGATGGATTTGGGTACAAAATAGCTTGGAGTAATTCTATTGATACACGCTCAGTTATTGTACCCGATACAATATACCAGTAATAGCATTCACTATCTCCGTAATTCCGGTGCTTATAGCTGTACTTAACGCTTGGCAAACATTATTAGCTTTTAACTTCACGCTTATCAGATCACCATTATGAGTTGGCTTGTATCTAAAGCGAGCAGCAGTAGCACCCGAAGTGGCTGTATTGCCTTTATATCATTAGTATTTAGGTGCTTTACCGCCTTCGGTTGGCGTTGCAGTAAAACTAACATAGGTAGCTACCTAAATACTCCCATGCTGAAGATTACAAAAAACAGATACTGCCATCAAACACCATGCTGCCTACCATTAAAATTCTTGCTACCATCACCAAAAAAATGAACTGTGCCATCAACTTTCATGGTGACTGCCATTAAAATCCTTGATCGTTACCATCACCTACCATGATAGGGACAACAACCTTAGTAGGTGTGAATCATCAAGAACCATTGTAGAGATGGCAAACTACAATAGTAGATATGATAAAGAATGGTGCTGGCTATCATTAAAAAAGTGAACCTATTTCACCAATTAGCATGGTAACAATCATCAACATCTATGCTGACGATTTCCAAGAGAGTTGTAGACTGACAACGAGAAATTAAATCATACTCCTCAATATAATATTGGAAGCAAACTACAATAGTAATGCTATGTAAAGAACCTTTTACTTGATAGCGTTGATAGCGAAATAAGATGATTTATTATAGATTACTTTTCAACTCCACAAGCATCCAAGATATAATTTAAAGGACACCATTTGGTAAGAGATGATTGTAATAAATTAACACCTACAAACACGCCTAACCATAACCAATTGTTACTTACAAAATAGGTAAGTAAAATACTTGTCAACATAAAACTTCCTGCAACTGCTCTTACGATTCTCTCTCTCATAATTGTGATTATTGTTATTTAAATGAATGAAATGATTACCCCCAAGAGAAATAAAGTTAGCTCCTCTTTTAGGGGATGGTGGTTAACTAGCGGCTTCTACAGGTACAATAAATGCCCTTATTGGGAAGCCTGTTTCACTTTCGGCATTGTATTTCTTGATGAGTTCCAATCCGATTGAAGCGCACTCTGCATCTGTAAAACTGAACATCATTAATGAATCAAACTTTTCATCCCCTGAAGCAAACCAAGCCTCAAGAAGATTTTCAGCGTCAGACTCTTTAAATCCTGTAACATCGGTGGTACTGAATACTTTTATTTTTGCTTCTTTAAATATTTCTAAAACCGTATTTGAATATTCTTTTAAACAAGTTACAATTAAGAATTTCATATAATAAACTTTTGAGGTTAATGTTTTTGAGTTGTACGTTTTAATTAATATGTTCTACTTTTTACGTTGTAAGTTTTACGTCAGGTCAAAACGTATAACGTACAACTTACAACGTATTACTTACCCTTCTTTCGCATCATCTTAAAATACAATAACGGCACTACCAACAGCGTAAGAAAGGTAGAGGTAATAGTGCCACCCATCAAGGAGATAGCTAGTCCTTGGAAGATAGGATCGAACAAAATGATGATTGCGCCCAAAGCCACGGCTCCGGCTGTTAATAATATCGGGGTTGTACGAACCGCTCCCGCTTCAATGATTGCTTGTTTTAATGGAATACCTTCTCGTAAGCGGATATTGATAAAGTCTATCAATAACACCGAGTTTCTTACCATTACACCTGCCAAGGCAATAAAGCCAATCATAGAGGTTGCTGTGAAATAGGCATGTGCCATCCAATGCCCTAATACAATACCGATTAATGATAAGGGTATGGCAGCCAACATTACTAAAGGAACGGTGAAGTTTTGAAACCAACCAACAATTAATATGTAAATCATAAGGATTACAACTGCAAAGGCTATCCCTAAATCCCTGAATACTTCAAAGGTTATCTGCCATTCTCCGTCCCATTTCAAAGAGTAATTGTCTTCAAACTCTGGCTGTTGGGTGTATTCTTCTTTTAAAGTAAATCCTTTAGGTACTTGTATTGATTTTAAACTATCAGAAACAGCCGCAATTGCATAAGAAGGACTTTCCAAAGTACCTGCCATATCAGCTAACACATACACTACTTCCTTTTGATTCTTTCGGTAAATACTCTTTTGTTTTATTTGCTTGGTAACCGTTACCACATCACGAATTGGTACTGTGTTGCCCTGCGTTCCTATTACTTTTAGGTCGAGTACTGCATCCATATTTGTCTTGTCAGCATCACTTAATTGTAACTTGATAGCCGTTTGATTGAATGCAGCAGGTTGATACATATTCCCAACAGGCATTCCCGAAAGGGCTGCATTGACAGTAGCAGTAATCTGTGCCGTTGCTACACTCAAGCGCATTGCCTTCTCTTTATCAACCGTAATGTGATATTCTGGTTGGTCGGCTTCTACAAACCAGTCAATGTCCACCACATCATTTGTTTTATGGAACAATGTCTTTACCTGATTGGCAATATTTCTTTGTTCGTTATAATCAAGCCCATAAATCTCTGCAACTAATGTTGATAATACGGGTGGACCAGGCGGAACTTCTACAATCTTTATATTGGCATTATATCGTTTAGCAATAGCCTGTAACGGTTCACGAAACTGTTTGGCAATGGCGTGGCTTTGAATGCTTCTATCTTTTTTATCAACCAAATTTATCTGAATATCCGCCTTGTTATCACTTCTTCTCAAATCATAATGCCTCACCAACCCATTAAAACTAATTGGTGCGGATGTGCCGATATATGCCTGATAATTTACTACCAACGGTTGTCTAGAAACATAATCTGCAAGGTCACGAGTAACAGCTTGAGTCTTTTCTAATGTTGTTCCTTCGGGCATATCTATTACCACTTGAAACTCATTTTTATTATCAAAAGGCAACATTTTTACAGCCACTGCCTTTGTGTAGAACATAGACAAACAAGCAAATAAAACGGCAACTATAGTTAGGATAAATGTCCAACGCTTCCAACGTGATTCCAATAATGGGTTAATAAAGGCTTTATAAATTTTATAAATACCAGATTCTTCGAGAGATAAAGGCTTACTTTCTTTGTGTCCGATTCCCTTCTTTTCTTTTTCTCTGAGGAAGATATAACCCAAATAGGGGGTGAGGGTGAGGGCAACAATCAGCGAAAGCATCATGGCAATAGACGCACCAATTGGCATCGGACTCATATATGGCCCCATCATTCCTGATACAAATGCCATTGGCAACACGGCAGCAACAACTGTAAATGTTGCGAGAATAGTCGGGTTTCCCACTTCGTTGATGGCATAGATGGCAGCTTGCAAAGGCGGCATCTTCTTCATCTTAAAATGTCGGTGCATATTCTCTGCAATAATGATAGAATCATCCACCACAATACCCGTAATAAAAACTAGTGCAAATAGGGTGATACGGTTCAGCGTATAGTGCATAAAGTAGTAACTGAACAAAGTGAGAGCAAACGTGACAGGCACAGATAGGAACACTACTAATCCACCACGCCAACCCATTGCCAACATTACAAATAGGGTAACCACCACAATTGCGATAAATAAATGGAATAACAATTCAGATACTTTTTCAGATGCCGTTTCGCCATAGTTTCTTGATACGGTTAGTTGTACATCATTTGGCAATAAGTCCTTTTTAAGATGTTCTACCTTATTTAATATCACTTCGGAAAGCTTCATTGCATCCGCACCCTTTTTCTTTGAGATGGATAAAGTAACGGCTGGATAATTTGATTTAAAAACATTTGCTTTTGCTGTATCTGCCTTACCATATCCAAAAAGCACATACTGATTAGCAGTTTCAGGGGCTTCTACCACCTTAGCTACTTGCTTTAAATAAACAGGCTGCTGTGCATTGATACCCACAACCAAGTTGGCAACATCATCGGAAGTAGTAAGAAAGTTACCTGTTTCTACTGAAAAGGCAGTATCCTTTTGTAACAAGTTTCCTCCTGGCATCTGTACATTACTGGCTTGTATCTGTTTAGCAATGGAAAGGAAGTCAACATGGTTTTCTGCCATCTTATCCTTATCCAAAATCACTTTCACTTCCCTACTTCTTCCACCCAAGATATTGATGTCTGAAACATCTGGTATCTTCTTTATTTCATTGGTCAACTCCTGACCGATTTGTTTCAACTGATAGTCGCTATAATGTTCACTCCAAAGCGTTAAGCCCAATACAGGCACATCATCAATTGCCCTTGTTTTAATCAATGGAAGGGTAACGCCCTGTGGCATCTTATCCATATTCTTCATCAACTCACTATAGAGTTTCACCAAAGAACGTTCTACATCTTCGCCCACATAAAACTGAACAATAATCATCGCCTGTCCCTTCATGGAAGTAGAATAAACGTATTCCACACCCTTTACATTCGAGATCATCTTCTCTAAAGGTGCTGCTACTTTCGTTTCTACATCCTTTGGTTCTGCACCGGGGTAGCCAATGAATATATCTGCCATAGGTACTTGTATCTGGGGTTCTTCCTCACGGGGTATTAAATAGGTGCTGTATGCTCCAATCAACAAGAAGGCAATCATCAACAGTATTGTCAACTTTGATTGAAGAAATGCTTTTGCGATATTACCTGAAAATCCGTTTTCCATTATTGTATATTAAGTTTAATAAATTGCCATGCAACCCTATAAGGGTTTTGAACCCTTATAGGGTTAGGGTTAACCTCATTATTTCTTCACTATTACGGGCTCTCCGTTATATAGTTTTCCATCGGCACTAACTATAAATTGCTCATTCTTTTCTAAGCCAGTTAGTACTTCTACATTATCACCGATTGTCTTTCCCAAACGCACCCAACGAAGCAGTGCAGTATTGTTTGCACTGATAGTATATAACCCTGTCAAGTCGTCTTTTTTGATGATGCTTGAAGTGGGTACTGTAACCATACTAACTTCTTTTGAATCAGTAGCCTTAGGTTTTGATAGCGATAAGTCTGCATACATACCTGCAAATAATCCTTTCTTTTCTGGATTGGGAATACTCACTTTTATAATGTACTGCCCACCAGAAAACTGTGAGGATTGATTGATTTGGGTTACCGTTCCATTAAAAGATTTATTAGCAGATTTGATATTTACCACTACAGTTGCCCCTTGCTTTATAGCATTAATTTCTGTTTCGGGTACACTTGCGCTAATTTCATAGCTATCTTTTTGTTCAATGGAAACAATAGGCATCCCCGGATTGACTATGTTACCTGCATCTGTAAACTTCTGTGTTACTATCCCTGCAAAAGGGGCGGTTAGCGAAGTGTATTCCAACATTGCATTTACTTCATTACGCATCTCCTTCGCTGCTACCACCTTTGCTTTTACAGCGTTGTATTGAAGTTTTACATTGTCCAATTCCTTAGCCGATGCACTTTGTTGTTTGTACAAAGCCGTGAAGCGATCATAATCTTTTTTAGCACTGATTAAAGCTGCATCCGCTTCTGCCATCATTGCTTCTGCTTGACCTCTTTTTGCGATGATGTCGTTATTACTAATTGTGGCAATCAACTGACCCTTATTGACGTTATCACCCACTTTTACATTCAGTTTGGTTATATATCCCATTACCCGTGTACTGATATTAGCTGTTTGTGAGGCAGTAACCTGACCACTAATATTTACGGTTTCATTGTTGCTATCCATCGGCGTAGCAACGATTACATTGATGGCTGTATCTTTTACGATTGTATCTTCCTTCTTTTCTTTTGAGGAACAAGAGATAAGTGCCATTAATCCAATCGCAATAATTGTGTGTGCAGAGTTGCTTATTTTCATTGTATAATTTATTTATGATTAAAATGATTTGATTAGACCTGACAGGTTTTTGAAACCTGTCAGGTCTATTATTTGGTTGATGTTGTTAAAAACTGTAAGTAAGCAGTTGCCACATTCTTATTGAATACTGCTTGTGCCAATACAAACTTTTGTTGAGATACTTGGGTAGTTGCCTGCAAAACATCAGTAGTGGTTACTATCCCTTGTTCGTATCTGTTTTGTAATATTCGTAGCGATTCCTCTGCTTTGGCGATGGCTACTTTTTGGGTAGCTATTTCTGTAACAGCATCGCTTATGTCACGCTTTGTTTTACTTAGTTCAAGACTACTTTGTTCTTTTTGTTGTGTAAGTTCTTCGGCAAGTCTGTTTCTTTCCAGAGTCTTGGTGGCAATAGTGTTTTTAGTCTTAAATCCTTTAAAGATGTCCCACGATAATTGCGCCCCTACTAAGTAAGCATTTGCCCCAAAGCCTAACATCTTGCTATCATTCAATTGATAACTTCCAAAGGCATTTAGTTTGGGCAACTCACTCATCTTGCTAGATTTAATCATCATATCTGATGCTTCAATAGCCTTTTGCATTGCCATAAAATCAGAACGGGAACTTTCAATATTTAATGAATCCTTGATAGTTTGCATCTTCTGTGAAGGTTCAGCTACGGTATAAACGTTGCCCGTTAATTGCCCCATTAATAAGCTGAGATAGTCTGAAGCATTGCCGATATTGCTTTTCGCTTTGGCAAGGTTACTTTCTACAGTATTGATTTGTACCTGCACATTCAGCACATCCGACTTTTGAATCAACCCTTGTTTAAAGTGATTATCCGTGAAAGTATAAACTGCTTTTGTGGTCTGCAATGCATCTTCTAAAACCTTCACTGCATTGTACGCCAACTGTAGTTGTAGGTAGGCTTTCTGAACTTGGAAAGTGATATATTCTTTCGTTCTTTTTGTTTTCAGTTGATATATCTCCGTTTGCATCGCTGCACCCTTGCGCATATACCACATATCCATATTGATTAATGGTTGTTGCACTTCAAGTTTGGTGGTAAAATCGGGTGTACCATTAGGATGATTCAATAGGTCTGGGTTGAAATCATTTTGCGAAATAGATTTCTGTTGCAACTTAAACCCAAATGCATTTAGCGGATTATTGGTACTCATTGCCGTGTACGAAAGCCCAACCTGTGGCAGATAAATGGCATCCGTTTGTTTGTAATTAGAAGCTGCAACCTGTTCATCCAACTTGGCAAGTGTTACCGAACGATTGTTTTGAGTTGCCCTATTAATTGCATCAGTCAATGTAAGTGGAGATGTTTTTAATTGACTATAAGACTGAATTAAACATATCGTCAGTCCTAATAATCCTACTAATTGTTTCGTGTAACCCATATCCTTTTTTGTTAGGACACAAAACTATCTTTAGCATCTCCAAATGACTGTGACATTAGTTACTTTGAGCTTTTGGAGAGATGGAAAAACAGAAATGCCTTGAATCATCTCTAATCCAAGGCATTCCTTTAAACAAAATCAAATCTTATTTACTTCCTCACCCCAACAAATCTGATAACATCCGCTTTGCCTTTATGGTATTTACCCTCATTCAATTCTATTTGCACAGTCTCTAGAAATTCAATTTCCAATTCGGCAAAGTCTTCCAAAAGCATTTCTTTAGTATAAAGCATAGAAACATCTTTTGGACCACCAGAAGTATTTTGTAGTTGCAATGGATTGAATACCTCCAAAACAATCCGTCCACCCGGCTTTAACCAACCAATTGCTTTTCGGTGAATTTGCTTTCTAATCGTTTCTGGAAAATGTGCATAGATAAAGGCAACTACATCTGCAGTATTGTTTGGAAAAGCGGCCTTTACAACATCCTCTATCGTGTAACTAAATCGTACATTTTGTCTAAACGCCAATTGCAATGCTTTGCTTTTTCCAGCAACACTGGTATCAAAAGCATTCACCTCCCACCCCTTCGATGCGGCAAATACGGCATTTCTACCTTCTCCTTCACAGGGCAAAATCAGGCTACCAGGTTTCAAACTGTCAATCTGTTCAGCAAAAAACACATTTGGTTCTTCACCATAAGCAAATCCTTCTTCACGATAACGTTCATTCCAAAAACTACTCATAAGCTTTATTATTTACCTTCTTCTTTTTTAAATGTACTTGCAATCAACATCCCTGAGGCCGCAAAGTAGGCTATACTATTCAATGGCTTTGAACTAATCATGCAATGTCCGCTACTACAACCCACAAACTTCCAATAAAGGAAGCCAAAAATGGCACCTATTACAGCACCATAGAAGTAGTTACAATTCCTTTTTGCCCATACTTCCATTTTATTCTTTTCCATACACCTCGCTTATTGTTGTCCCACTATTTCCATCTGCTCTTTTATAACCCTATCTGTAATCTTTGGCTTTTCGGTTTGCCAGTTTGGATTATAATGTACAAAGAAAGAGAGCCACATAGTGCGGGAAATACGCATAAGCCAAGGTAGTAACAGCACCAATAAAACACCATTGAACCCCAACCACCAAAATATCCTGTTGTCGTCTATAGAAATACCTATCAACACCCACCATGCTATAAAACTAGCTACAGAAATGGCAACGGTAAGTGCATAGCTAACATAGCCGGTGCCTACATAAAAGCCCACTTCTATTTCAGTTGGTTGGCTACATTTTGGACAATTGACGTTCATTTTTATAAATCCTTTTTTGTAGGTGGATTTATTGCAGAAGATTTCTCCCTCTCTACATCTTGGGCATTTGTTTGATAAAAGTGCTGATATATAACTCATGATTGTTTTTAATTCGACAAAGGTAAAAGGCAACACCCTATTAACACTGTGACTTTTATCACGGTTGATGATTTGCTTTAAGTGACTAGCTGCGCTGAACACTTGAAGCAGTGGGTGAAACATCTTGCCTAGTGGGTACTATCAGAAAACTACCATTGCTAGTCTATTCCTTACTTCCCCAACCCCACCATAATTTCTCTAAAACTTGCCAAACCAGCCTCTAAGTTTTCAATGATATCTTCCGCCAATACATCTGGGTCGGGCAGGTTGTCAAGATCTGCCAATGATTTATCTTTCAGCCACGATATATCCAGACTTGTTTTATCCCTTGCTATAATCTCTTCATAGCTAAACTTTCTCCAACGCCCTTCAGGATTGGTTTGTGCATCAAAAGTTTCTTTGCGTTTATGTCTGTTTGCAGGGTTATAACAAGCAATAAAATCTCTCAGCACATCAATATTCAGAGGGTTTTTCTTTAGTGTATGATGAATATTCGTTCTGTAATCATACACCCACACTTCTTTTGTCCAAGGGTCTTTACTAGCAGGTTTGTTATCAAAGAAAACAACATTGGCTTTTACGCCCTGCGCATAAAATATACCCGTTGGTAAACGCAGAATAGTATGCAGGTCTGTTGTTTCCAACAATTTCTTACGAACCGTTTCGCCTGCACCACCTTCAAACAACACATTATCGGGTAGCACCACCGCAGCCATTCCTGTTGTTTTCAGCATGGAACGTATGTGCTGTACAAAGTTCAATTGCTTATTGCTAGTAGTTGCCCAAAAGTCCTGACGGTTGTAGGTTAAATCATCCTTCTCTTGTTCTCCTTCATCATTGGTAAAGGTTTGAGAACTCTTTTTACCAAAGGGGGGATTGGCTAACACATAATCGTAGGTAGTGGGCGAAGCTGCAATTAAGGCATCGGCAGGAGAAATGAAATTATCGCTTTCTATGTCGCCAATATTGTGCAAAAACAAGTTCATCAATGCCAAACGCCTTGTGCCCGCAACAATTTCATTGCCATAAAAGGTTTCCATTTTCAGGAAAGTGTTTTGGGCTTTGTCAAGCTTGTTATTGGCAACTACGTAATCGTAAGCAGCCAGAAAGAAACCACCTGTGCCACAACTCGGGTCGGCAATGGTTTTCAATGGTTGTGGTTGCATACACTCTACCATGGCACGTATTAAAGGGCGAGGCGTAAAGTATTGCCCTGCACCACTTTTCACGTCTTGCGCATTTTGCTCCAATAGCCTTTCATAAATATCGCCTTTCACGTCAGCGCCCATTACCAGCCATTTTTCGCTATCAATCATATCAATGATTTTAGCAAGCATGGCAGGGTCTTGTATCTTGTTTTGGCTCTTGGTAAATATCTGCCCCAGAATACCTTTGGCTGTGCTTAACTCGCGCAGCAAAGTGGCATAATGCAATTCCAGTTCTGCCCCTTTTTTATGGGTTAAACTTTCCCAATTGTATTCGTTAGGTATCGGCAGTTTTCTATTATGTGGTGGCTTGGCATATTCATCTGCCATCTTTAAAAAAAGTAGATAAGTTAGCTGCTCCAGATAATCTCCATAACCCACACCTACATCTCGTAGGGGATTACAAAAACTCCATACTTTACTTACTATGCTTGATGTATTGTTGCTCATAATGGTTGTTTAGGTAAGGCTTCTGTCAATTGAATTTTTGAAAGCAAACTTGTTTTTCTCAAAGCAATATCTACCAAATACTATTGCCGGATGCGTTTTCTCTTTATCGGCAAACTTTAAAATATCAGCTTCTGAAAAATGAGGATGGTCTTCCATAAATTCAAGCCAATCATTTTTTCCTATCAATTGATTTCTGGCAAAATCATCTGCTTCAACTTCCTCACTGCTGGTTTTATAATCTGCTGAATCAATCTCAAAATCAATAAATTCTTCAGAGCTATTATTTACAAGATGTAGAAAAATATGACCAAGCTCGTGCATCACTGTAAATGCAAAATTGTCAATACGCTTGTGTCGCAAACTAATACCTATTGCAGGGTTGCCATTACTCCAAAATGAAATACCATCTACCGCACATTTTTCAGGGTGTGTTTGCACAATTAATTTTATACCATAAGTTGCCAAAACATCAATAGTTTTTTCAATGGTCTTTTTGTTCTCTTTGAAAACATACTTAAGTTCTTCTACCAATTCTGCCTGCAATTGATTATTAAATTTTGTAACTTTTAATAGAGATGCTTTATGATTAACGAGTTTAACCCAGCCTACTATATTAATTTTATCAATTGATAATTTATCTGATTTTCTAAACAAAGGAAAATTTGTTTGACTATACACTGTCGTCAATTGGTCGAAGTTGTTTACATTATAAATTTCTTTTAAAGTGGGAATATCCGCCACTGGATTGCCCATTAAAGCACCAACTTTTTTAAAATATTGCCAGGGTACATAGGGCTTTATCATTTCCCATTGGTCAATTGCTTCAAGCCTTGCAGCATTTTTTTCATTTATTTTGGCTACATCTAACTCATAATTGCTTTGCAGATTTAACCAAATAGATGGATTCATATTTAATGCCTTTCCTACCACCAATGAAGTATCAGCATTAATGCCCCTTTTTCCCTTGATTATTTCGTTTAATTGCGTTATCTGAATGCCAGTTAATGCTGCAAAATCCTTTTGTTTAATTTCCCTTGCGTCTAATTCATCCTTCAATATTTCGCCGGGGTGAATAGCTGTTGCAGGTACTAGTTGCTTAATATTCTTATTCATATTATTTGACAGTTTTTAATTCAGTTGTCTTCTGATGCAATATATTATTGATAATGCTTGCTTATTTCTTCTAACTTAAATAAAATAACTTCAAAAGGTTCC